>JBDKTO010000067.1 GCA_039680175.1 Veillonellales bacterium
TATAAACAGCTCGCTTATTGACCATGCTCCTAAGCGGACCGACATTACCGCTTATAAAATTCCGGCAAATGATATCGCGGCAGAATTGGGGAATCCCAAGGTAACCAATATGGTGGTTCTTGGCGCAATCATTGCCGCTGCCGGAACAGTGAAGGCCGAGTCAGTACGTAAGGCCTTTGCCAAAATATTTGCGAAAAAACCGCAGCTGTTTGCAATCAATGAAAAAGCAATTCAAAGCGGTATTGATTATATTTCCGGTAAGCGTTAAGTCAAAAAATGCTTTGGCTAAAATGCCAAAGCATTTTTTGTAAATTAGTATACGTCTGCCTTCACTTAGAAGAGAAGGATTCTTATTTTGTTTAGCGAACATAGTGTAATGTAAAATTCTAAATTTGAGGTGGTAGATTTAGGTGTCCGATGTCCTCATTGACATGGCCATGATAGAAGCAGTAACAAATGTCATTCCCTCCGCATTTCTAGCTGTGAATATCTCCGGCAGAATATCCCATGCATATATCTCCCGGCAGTCACCCAACGTACTGCAGCGCCTTATTGGCAAAAAATTCCATTGGGGAATCAATAGGGTATTCCACAGTACAACCGCCGATACTGTTCTTGAATATTACGAAAAATGTCTTCAATCTAAACAGCCTGTTGAAATAGCAAAATTAAAACATATAGATAGTCATGGATTACTAGAGTATTTAAACTGGCAATTTCTTTTTGTTCTTAGCTGTAACAGTGTTGTAATCTATGTCCGTAATATTACTGAAAGTGTATTAATTGAAGAAGAGTTTACGGATATATCGGAACAGTATGAATCGGTTAACCGTGAATTATATGAGGCTATGTCAAAATTGGATCTTCATTTAATGGATATCGAACAGGCACATAAAAAAATTGCCGCATTATATCGAGTAACGTCAATTGTACAAAAAACAGTAAATGAACAAGAGGTTTTGGAAGGAATTCTGGATGGTATTAATCGTGAGTTAGGATTTAACGATGTTGCTATTATGCTATTGGATGAATCCGGTAAAGCGTTAAAAGTTACTGCCTATCGTGGGTGCCAGGATATGAGTATACGAATTCCATTAGGAACAGGAATTGCTGGTCATTCGGTTTTAAGCCGGGAATTAATATATGTTGATGATGTCAGTAGAGACACGCAATATAATATGATGGATGAACCTGCCAATGGTAATAGTGAAGTTGCTGTCCCCTTGATCGTAGGCGATAAAGTGCTTGGTGTGTTAGATATTAGAACGGAAAATGCTCGAACGCTGCAGCCCTATGATCTTGATTTATTGCGTTCTCTGGCAAGTCATATTGCGATGACAATTGATCATGCTAATCACGTTTCTTATATTGAAAAGCAAGCAATAACCGATGGACTGACAAATTTATATAATCATTGCCACTTTCGGACAGTACTAGCTCAAGAAATTAAGCGAGCGAATCGCTATAATCGTCCATTAGCCATGCTGATGATTGATATTGATTATTTTAAGCATTATAATGATACTAATGGGCACTTAATGGGTGATGAGGCGTTAGCTACGGTTGCGGCTTTAATAAAAGAAAGCTGTCGTGATGTTGACGTTGTTGCCCGTTATGGCGGCGAGGAGTTTTCCATATTGCTGCCTGAGACCACAGTAGAAGAAGCCAAAGTGATAGCAGAAAGAATTCGCTTGTCAGTAGAGGCACATACATTTCCTAATGAAATAACTCAGCCTAATGGAAAGTTAACGATAAGTATCGGCGCAGCGGAATATCCTAAAAATGCCAAATCCCTGGTAGAGCTTATTGATTATGCGGATATGGCTTTATATCATGCAAAAAGCTCAAACCGTAACTGCATTTCTATTTACCATAGTTCATAAGTTTATTGCAATCTCCTGAAGACGTACCTTGCATTCCATACATAATAGTGAATATGTGGTGATGGAAAAATGTTGTCCCAACAAAATTCTGTTGATAATTTAAAATCTTTTTCATTGGCGGGAACTGAGCAGGAAATTAAATTTATTACTACTGTTCTCGATCTTCCGCCTCAGGCTGCAATTTTAGATTTATATTGCGGTTATGGCCGTCATGCTATTGAATTGGCGAAACGCGGCTACAATGTAATTGGCATGGATGCGACACAAGCTTTTTTAGATATGGCAAGTCAAAAAGCTCGCGAAGAAAACGTTAACATTGTTTTTCGTCAATGTGATATGCGAGAGTTAGACTATACGCGAAAGTTTCATGCCGTAATTAATATGTTTGCTGCATTCGGCTACTTTTCCGATAAAGAAAACCAAATGGTACTGCAGCGAATAGCCAATTCCTTAAAGGACGAAGGATTATTCCTTATTGATTTATTGAATCGGGATTGGATGGTCCGCAATAACCTGAATCGTTATTGGCGCGAGCCAAACGGCGATTGTGTCTTGTCTTATAAAGTGGAGTTAGTGCATGGCATTGCCACAATGAAACGGCAGCTTATAAATCAAATAACTGGCGCGAAGACGCAATATGAATTTACTTTACGAGCCTATTCTCTTACGGAAATGGCTTCTATTTTACAGCAAAGCGGTTTTCAAATCCAAACTACTTACGGTGGATTTGATAAACGAGAGTATGGTCCGGATACCCCGAGAATGATTATCGTGGCCACACGGCAATAAAAACACTGTTGAAAGGTTATAAAGCCGATTCAACAGTGTTTTTTGCACCATATCCGCTTCTTATGTCATAACATATACAAGAGATATAAAGGGGAGGATAGGATGCTGGTAAAAATTGGTGGCAGAAAACTATCATCAATACTGGGAAAAAGAGTTGGGCTTGCGCTAAGCGGGGGAGGAATTAGAGGTACAACACATATAGGCGTGCTAAAAGCTTTGACTGAAAATAATATTCCAATTGATATTATTTCAGGAACGAGTGCAGGAGCAATTGTAGCAGCGATGTATGCTTGCGGTTACACTCCACGGCAAATGCAGCAGATTGTTCATACTATTAAACCATCACAATTAATTGATCTAAAAATTACGGTAACTGATCTTTTTAAACACGGCGTAAAATGGTTTATGAGCGGGATGTTCCGTTTTTGGTCTGTATTACCAACAGGAATGATAAAAGGCGATAAAATTGAACAATTTTTTTCAGAGATATGGCATGAACATACCGTCCGGGATACGAAAATTCCAATTGCAATCACTGCTGTAGACATTAATTCAGCTGACACGGTGTTTTTTACTACACCGATTCCCGGCAGCCGGGAGATACTGAATGCCCGCTACTACCACAACACTCCGTTGACGGATGCAGTCCGCGCCAGCATTTCTATACCGGGGATTTTTTTCCCTAAAAAATACCGCAACATGACATTAGTGGACGGTGCAGTAAAAAACAATCTGCCTACTGACATTCTGCGCCACATGGGAGCGGATGTTGTTATCGCTGTTGATTTAGGCTATGCAGGACAGCCAAATTATGATATTAAAACTGTGGGAGAAATAGTAATACAATGTATTGAAGTTATGGGCCGCGAGGTGACTCTTCTAAAATCAGAACAATATGCCGATGTTATCGTTCGCCCCCCAATTTATGATATTGATTTTAAAGATATCAATCAGGCGGATCAATGTATAAAACGCGGTGAAAAAGCATTAAAAGAAAAATTAGCGGAAATAAAAAATTTATTATAAAAATTCCATTGTGTAAACGGCAGACTTTTCCTGGCCGGATTATGATTTTAAAAATTCAGCTATAAATTTTGTCGATTTCAACTTCCGATAATTTATAGTTATCGGAAGTTGAACGTAATTTTAAAAGGATTTTGCTAATTAAAGCCAGAATTATATGAGTAGCTGGATTGATTGCTATATTATACGAGGTGTTTCTTTATGACTATGGACAATAAAGATTTTGTTCTCCGTAAAAATGATTTTATCCAACAAAATAAAAAGCTTTCGGAAAAAAGTAAAAAACGAATGCAGAAATCCAAAGCCGAGAACACACTGCGTGCGTATGAAGCCGACTGGCTGGATTACTATGATTGGTGTTCCCACCATAATTATCAAGCACTGCCAGCCGAACCGGAAACGATCGTGAACTATATCAATGACCTGGCTGATAATGCCAGGGCGAATACTGTATCCAGACGATTAAGCGCTATTTCTGAAAACCATAAAGCTGCCGGTTATCAGAGCGATAATCCTTGTCGCAGTGGCCTTGTACGGAATGCACTGGATGCTATAAAACGGGAAAAAGGCACAATTCAGCAAGGAAAGACCCCCCTCCTACTGGAAGATTTACAAGAAATTGCTCCCTATTTTGATGATTCCGATATGATCGGAATGCGAGACAAAGCACTTATGCTCACTGGATTTATGGGGGCGTTTCGTCGTTCGGAGTTGGTTAAAATCAATGTTGAAGATTTAACATTTTCCCCTGAGGGCGTAACCATTTTAGTCCATCAATCCAAGGGAGATCAAGAAGGTCAAGGTGAATACGTTGCCATTCCCTGTAACTCCGATTCTACTGTGTGTGCTGTCGCTGCCTTGAAAAATTGGTTGCAGGCCGCTCAACTTAAATCAGGAGCGTTGTTTCGCCCTTTTAATAAATATAAGCAAATACGGGCAAGACGCTTGACAGATAAATCTGTAGCTCTCATTGTTAAAAAATATGCTTCACTAGCTGGCCGCAACGCCGAGAACTTTGCCGGTCATAGCCTGAGACGGGGCTTCGCCACCAGCGCTGCCCAACATGATGTTGACGAGCGCACTATTATGCAGCAAACACGCCATAAATCCGAAAAGATGGTTCGCAGATATATCGAACAAGGCAACTTGTTTAAGAATAATGCGTTAAATAAGATGTTTTAGAAAAACATTATTTCCATTTTATTTTATCAAATACAACCTCTTCCACCTCGTGAGTTTTAACACGGGTCATCAAATCAGCAACGGCTTCCCGCGGTGACTTTCCTTCGTATAAAGTAAGAAAAATTTGTTCAGTGATGGGCATTTCGATTTCAAGTTGTTTTGACAGCTCATAGGCGGCTTGGGTTGCTTTAATCCCTTCGACCACCATATTGCTTTCAGTTTCCACCTGTTGAACTGTTTTCCCCTGCGCCAGCAGTATTCCCGCCCGGCAATTCCGGCTGTGCCGACTAGTACATGTAACTATCAGATCGCCAACACCGGATAAACCGGCAAAAGTTAAAGGCTGAGCCCCCATAGCTATACCCAAGCGGGAAATTTCGGCAAGGCCTCTGGTCATCAAAGCAGCCTTGGTATTATCACCAAAGCCTAACCCTTCTATCATGCCGGCTCCTAAGGCAATAATATTTTTAAACGCCCCACCTAATTCCACTCCGATGATATCCGGATTGGTATAAACTCTAAAATACGGCAGCATGATTAAATCCTGGATTTTTTCGGCAACCCGGCGAACTGGCGAAGCAACAACAGTAGTCGTTGGAAATCGAAGCCCCACTTCTTCGGCATGACTGGGCCCTGAGAGAGCTGCAATCCGATCCGCCGAAGCGGGAATCGTCTCTGCTATGACCTGAGACATTCTTTTCAGTGTTGGGAGTTCCAGCCCCTTAGCAGCAGTAAGAATAAGCGCATCCTTTGCAACTGATTTTGCAATTTTCCCGGCTGTGGCCCGCACAGCCTGAGATGGCGTGGCAATAACAATTAGATGGGCATTGGCAACTGCTTCGTTGATATTTTCTGAATAGGATACAGTAATCGGCAAATTCACATCGGGTAAATATTGTTGATTTTGTCTGGCTTCCCGCATTTGCTTTACCAATGCTTCATTACGGGCCCATAATACAACATGTTCGTGCTGCTGACCCAAAACTCCGGCGATAGCAGTTCCCCAACTGCCAGCGCCAATCACAGCTAATTTCAAGTTATCATTTCTCCTTTTTGCCTTCCGGTTTGATAGCCGTGGTTTTAATTTTCAGTTCTTCACCTTTTATGAGCCGTTGTATATTCGGTTTATGACGGATGATCACAAATAAAGCAGCCAAAATACCAAATAATAAATACTCCGTTCTTTCACTAAATAACCACATAAGCAACGGCACCAAGGCAGCTGCGACAATAGATGCCAACGAAACATAACGTGTTAGAAATACAATAATTGCCCATACAATAAATACGATAACCGTTATTTTGGGAACAAGCACAGCGATTATACCCAGCCCGGTAGCTACACCCCGTCCGCCCTTAAATCCAAGAAATATTGACCAGTTATGTCCGGCAATGGCGGCAATTCCGCCGCACAATAAGGCGAAAGGCGTACCCAGGAGGAACTGCCCCACATAAACGCCGCCAATCCCTTTAGCAGCATCAGTGACAAATACCAGCAACGCCGGCCAAGATCCCAATATCCGGTACGCATTGGTAGCCCCAATATTTTTACTGCCAAACTGTCGCAGGTCAACCCCCCTTAGCGTCTTACCGATAACCAGCCCATTAGGAATGGAGCCAATAAGATAACTAATTAAAATAATTAACGCGTACATGTTCTCCCCCTTGATACAGCACTTATTCGTCTTCCTTACGTCCGCGCATGATAAGTTTGATTGGCGTTCCTTCCAATCCCAAATTTTCACGCAGTTTATTTTCTAAAAACCGCAGATAAGAAAAATGCATAATCTCAGGATCATTAACAAAAAGAATAAATGTAGGTGGTTTAACTTCCGGCTGCGTGGAAAAATAAATTTTTAACCGTTTACCACGACTTACCGGAGGAGGATTAATTGCTACCGCATCCTCAATGATTTGATTTAGAACACTGGTAGAAACTCGCAGTGAGTGCTGATCGGCCACATATTTTACTAATTCGGTTACACGATGTACTCGCTGACCGGTCAACGCCGACGTAAAGAGTACTGGTGCATATTGCATAAAGGCCAATTCATTACGGATCATCTCAGTAACGCGCAAAGATGTTTTGCTTTCTTTCGCTACTAAGTCCCATTTATTCACAACAATAATACAGCCTTTGCCGGCCTCATGGGCGTATCCGGCGATCTTTTTGTCCTGTTCCGTCACACCCTCAACCGCATCGAGAACGATCAGCACGACATCAGCCCGGTCAACGGCCCGCAGAGAGCGAATAACACTATATCGTTCTACCGGCCAATCAATTTTACCTTTTCGCCTCATGCCGGCAGTATCAATGAGTACATAAGGGACTCCGTCTTTGATAAAGTGTGTATCAATCGCATCCCTTGTTGTACCGGGAACAGCGCTGACTATAACCCTTTCCTTCCCAATAAGAGCATTAACTAATGATGATTTACCTACATTGGGACGACCAATCACAGCGATCTTAATTTGATCCGCCAGTTCATCAAGTACTGTTTCCTGCGGTAGACATTCAATCACTTTATCCAAGAGATCACCAATATTCAACAAATTAGCCGCAGAAATGGGAATCGGATCCCCTAAACCTAACTTATAAAATTCATAAATTTCATTGGCGTCTTTCATGCTGTCTACTTTATTTACTGCCAGAACAACCGGTTTGCGAGTACTGCGTAAAATGGCAGCGACCTCTTGATCAGAAGAAGTCAGTCCGGCTTTTGCATCGACAACAAGCAGGACGGCATCCGCTTCTTCAATAGCTAATTTAGCCTGATGGCGCATGGCGGTCAAAATATGATCCGCCGTCTCCAGTTCAATTCCCCCGGTATCCACTATGGTAAAATTCCGGCCTA
Source organism: Veillonellales bacterium (assembly GCA_039680175.1). Lineage (NCBI taxonomy): Bacteria > Bacillati > Bacillota > Negativicutes > Veillonellales > Veillonellales bacterium. The sequence goes on from JBDKTO010000067.1 coordinate 7,733, forward strand.
ACCATTCAGCATCCATATAGATTCTATCCCGGGTTACTCCCGGGATATCTTCGACTATGGACACTCTTTTTTTACCAATATGATTAAAGAGTGTTGATTTACCCACATTAGGGCGACCAACAATAGCAAGAATCGGTTTGCTCATAACATCACCTATACCCCTTTATTCTCCTATTTTTAAAAAAAGCAAAACGTAAAAACGTAGGATTATGGTTGCCATGCGCTAAGCAACTGCCGCAAATCCTGCGCATTATAGGCAATACGAACGGAAACATCAAGCTGCTGCGCCAGTTGATCGGGTGTTGTATTATCCAAAAAAACGATTTCACCTTTGCGGAGAGCCACACCGGGAATAATGACTCCGGTACGGGGACCGATCAAAGATTGCAAAGTATGTAAAATATCCTGCCCGGTCAGCAAACCGGTTACCGTGATAGTTGAACCAAAAAAGCAGTTAACTACCGGAACGATTCGAATCATTAGATTGGGAATTTTTAACTTTGACAACAACGGCTGCAAAATTTTTTCGGCAGAAGTCCCGCAAATAACATCAATATAATGGGGTTGTTTATATTCGAAACTCGCTGCTGAGCTACTCCGCTCCCACTCATCTAAGAAATTGCGCACCATTCCGATGCCATTTTCCAATTGGGGAAAATCATCATACATTACCGTATCCGGTATCAATAAATTAGCGGCTAAATAAAATTCATCAGCTAAATAAGCAAAAGATTTACCCGCTTCCTGCCGATACTTTTTCTGCATATCTGTAATCATTTCAACCACTTGGGCAGCTTCAGCCGGTTCAAATCCCTGCAGGTGATGACAGTTCTCCCGATAACGGCTTAAGCCTACGGGAACCACAGCCGTTGATAAAATATTCGGGTGCAGTTTATACAAATCATCAATAGTCTGCTTTAATTGCTCGCCATCATTAATACCCGGACACAATACGATCTGGGTATGAAATTCAATGCCATAATCAATTAATTCTTTCAGTTGACGTAAAATCTTATCGGCGTTTTTATTGCCTAACATTTTTTGACGCAGGGATCCATTGGTAGTATGCACCGAAACATACAACGGAGATAAGTGAAACCGTCGAATCCGGTCAATGTCCTGGGGAACAAGGTTGGTTAATGTTATAAAGTTTCCATACAAAAATGAAAGCCGGTAGTCGTCATCTTTCACATACAAGCTTTTTCGCATATTGGGTGCCATTTGGTCGACAAAACAAAAAATACATTGGTTGGCACAGCAACGAACCCCATCAAACACAGCGCTTTCAAATTCCAGCCCTATGTCCTCATCGTATTCCTTTTCAATTTCCAGGATTTCCTGTTCATCATTGACTTTTTTAATCAATAACTCTATATGATCATCGGCAAAGGCAAAACTCAAATCAACGATATCTTTTACTACTTGTCCATTTACTGTTATAATCTGATCACCTGGCTGAATTCCAAGTTCCCAGGCGATACTATCCGGCAATACACGGGAAATTACGCCGCAACCTGTCAATACTCTCACCTCGTTTCTACATATTCATTATGTCGGCTGTATTTTCCTGCAAACAAAGAAAGAGTGATGGGAAAAAGCATCACTCTTTCTTGCGGTAGCGGCATATGTTACTGTTTGTCCTCTTCCTCCTGGTTTTTCCCATCACCCTTTGTTGTTTTACTTCTCGGTCCAAAAAAATTGGTAAACTCAGTAGTCGCAAATTGTTTAAGCTTAGCCCTCGCTTCTTTGAAGCTGCCTGTACTTAAGAATAAAAATCCGGTTACTCCAACAACAAGCAAAATTAAAATCCAGCCAATCGACTTACTGGCACCGGAAAAGCCAGCAGCGGCAGTTCCCAAGCCAGTTGCACCATTAGTCGTACCGGCAGCCGCCGCGTTTTTACCAATTATGGATGGCACAATGTCGGCAAATAAGGCAATCCCCCGTTCGGCTGATTGGCGGTCATTGGTGTGCGAACCTACTTCCAGCAACATAGAGCGGGGAAATAAATCCTGGTTGTAATCACCGCCCTTGGCGAAAAAAATCCCTTTTATCAGCCCGGGATGCTGATTATCCGCTGCAGCTTTAATCTGTAATGCATAATCTTCAATTTGCTTGCCAGTTGCTCCATATTTTCCTACAACCAGCTGAACTTTGGTGACATCTTGTCCGTTAATAGTCGTTTTATATACTTCGGGCGGTGTAGAATCACGATGCACATCAAAAATAGCGTCAGGATTCTGTTTTAGCAAGTCCACCGCCGTACGGCGTGAGCGTTCATACGCCATATCATCATGAGGATCATGTTTGGCAGTAGAATGAACGACTTCCATTCCTTTGGCCTGCAGCGCAGTAGTAAAGGCATCGCCGACTTTATAAATTCCGCCGGCACCATAGACACTTTCTTGGCCGTCAGTCGGAACATAAGATTCATCAGAATGAGTATGATAGATCGCTACTTTGCCATTTGTCTGGGCTTGAGCACTACGGATTTCAAGGAATTGCTTTCCCCATCCATGGTAATTCATTCGGCCATACTGCGCTAAGTTTACTTCACCGATAAAGACAGCGTGAGCAGTATCACCTTCGATACTTTTTACTTCATATCTTTTATTATTCTCGGTAAGGCACTGATCACCTGCCTGGACCTTCCAACCGGTCAAATATACCACGTTGCCTGCTTCATCGACAATGCTATAATACCCTCCATCGCTTCGTTCGTGCGCATATCCGCCGATACAAATAAAGCAACTTAACACGAATACAATCATCGTTGCAGTAATCCTAGTCACGTTGTTCACCTCTACCGCTTCGTTCTTCTTCTGCAGGTGAATCTACTTCCTTGGATTCAGTTGTATGTTCAATCGCTTGCTTTTTATAGCGATTTTGGCCAGTAATATCTTTGCTAAATTCATACAGGCCTTCCGGACGATTCGGTCCAAGAATCGGTCCACCCTGTATTTTTTCTCTTGTTTCACCTACCAGTTCGGCAACCATAACTGCTACGATCCCGGCAATAATCACCACGTCAAACGCTCCGGCGCCACCAATGTCGGTAGTTCCCGGGATACCCAGACGCATAATCGTAATCATGTGCACTATATCACTCAATACAATACCCAGAACACCGCCGACAAAAGCGCTGCGCCGGGAACGTCCGGCCAAATAGGCTATAAGACCGGCCGAAATACCATAAATTAATTTAGGATCAAGGAACATATTTTCCGGTTCATAGGGCAAGTATCGCGAACCTAAGGATACGGCAGCAGCAACTAATACTACAGCGATAACAGCCCTAACTTTTTCAAAAGTTTCATCTGCCTTACCAATAAGCCAGATAGCAAGCAATGATGGTAATAAGGCGCCACCTACGTTAACACTTACTTCTACCGGACTTGACATTATTGGGATATCAATAAAAGTACCAATAATGATGGCGCCGATAAACAATAAGGCTTGTTTATCTGTCAGACGCATCCTGTCAAGGATCCTATGGGCTATGCCAAAATAAACTAGTACTCCAATCACCAATAGAAGAATCATTCCTATTGGCATATTCATACATTTCACCTCTTATGATATGACTTCATAGTATACTGAAGCTTATTTTGTCCGCTAGCCCATTGTTTCATACAAGAAAAGCACGGTATTTAACCGTGCCAGCCTCGCGAAGCATATTTTGTTAGATCAATATTTCGACTGGTCAACCATTCTTTGGTTTTGCCGCTAATAACCAAAGGTACTGTAGACAACTGAGCAATGCTGGTTGCACCCATTAATAACATAAACCGTTTTATATCGGTTAATAAAAGCTGAAACCACTCCAGCGTACCTTCCATTCCCAAGGAATGCAGCGATCTAAGAATCGGATTAGCCATTCCTACAGCCGCAGCACCTAAAGATAAGGATTTTACGATTTCCAGTGGAGTTCGTATGCCGCCAGACACAATTAAATCCGTATTCTGAGGCGTTAAACAGGAAGAAACTTCAATCGCGCTAATCGCTGTGGGAATTCCCCAATGTAACGTTTCAGGTGTTAATTGCGTACAGCTTCGGGCAGCTTCAATTGCTAAAAAATTTGTTCCCCCGGCTCCCCCGACATCAATGGCTTTGACGCCTGTCATCGCAATTTGGTAAGCCTGTTCCTTGGCTATACCGCAGCCAACTTCTTTGACAATAACCGGCACATCAACCTCACGGACAATTCTGGCAATATTATCCAGATAGCCGGAAAAATTCCGGTCTCCTTCCGGCATAAACATCTCCTGAGCAACATTCAGATGTATTTGAATGGCCCGGGCGCCGATCATGTCTATCGCACGCTTTGCCTGTTCAGAAGTCGCATGTGCCCCTAAATTGGCAAATACGATACCATCAGGATTTACTTGGTTGACTATGGTATAAGAATGCCACACCTCCGGATTTTCCAAGGCGGCAAATTGAGAGCCTACTGCCATAACCGAACCGCTTAACCGAGCAAACTCCGCTAATTGGGCGTTGAAAGGCTGAACATCTGCACCACCGCCGGTAATGGCATTAAGAATTACTGGATGCGGCAATGATATGCCGGCAACTGATGTGGAAACATCAATATCAGCCCAGGATATATCCGGTAGACAGTTATGAATCAGTGAAATATCATCAAACCCAGTGACAACCGGCCCGTCTTTTAGCAGCAAAGCATATTTCAAATGATCCAGCTTGCGTGATTGACGCATAATGAATCCTCAATCCTCACGCTTAAATAAATGACCAAACTTCTCACCCAAGGTAACATGAATTTCATGATGATCATCTAAATAAGATTGAAATTCACTGCGTTCGGCATCCTGCTGGGCTTGTGAAATGCTAAGGCCAATTCGTTTATTTGATTTGTCAATATCTGTAATTTTAACTTTTACTTCTTGGCCTGCCTTTACTACTTCTTCCGTATTTGTCACTCGGTGATCTGCCAGTTCAGAAAGATGCACCAATCCTTCCACACCGGGACAAATTTCCACAAAAGCACCGAATTTAGCAGTTTTACTTACTTTTCCTGTTACAATCATGCCGACGGCAAACTGCTCTATCTTGTCAAGCCAGGGATCACGTTCGGCATATTTCAAGCTTAAAGAAATTCTCTTTTTTTCCGGATCAACTTTTAGTACTTGTACAGTCACTTCATCACCCACACTGACCACATCGGAGGGTGACTTCACTCGCTGCCAGGACATATCGGAGATATGTACTAAACCATCGACACCGCCAATATCAATAAAGGCACCAAAATTAGTAATACGTCTGACAATACCTTTTATGATTTGTTTTTCAGCTAAAGTGGCATAAACTTCTGCTTCTCGCTGTTGACGTTGCGCTTGCAGCAGCAATTTGCGAGAAAGTACAATCCGTTTTTTGCCTTGATCAATTTCCAGCGGAATGAATTCCAATTTCTGTCCAACATAGGAGGATAAATCTTCCACAAATCGCAATTCAACATGTGAAGCCGGCACAAAAGCCCGCTGGTCAAAAACTGCAACCAACAAGCCTCCTTTGATTACTTCCAGCACCGTACCTTCTATTGGCTGTTGATTCTCCAAGGCAGCCGCAAGTTTCTCCCAAGCTGCTATTTCTTCTGCCTTTACCTTGGATAATTTAATAATTCCCTCGGCAGAATCCGCATCCTCTACCAATACATCAATGGTTTGTCCAACGCTAACGATATCTGCCGCATTTTCAGGAACTGGATAAGCCAATTCGGCCAGTGGAATAACCCCCTCTCCTTTATAACCAATATCAACGAAAATCTCATCTTGTCTAACGTCTACAATTGTACCTTTTACTACCATTCCTGCTTCCAATTTTGTAATATCTTGTTTTATTATTTGGTCAAATTCTGCCATTTTGCGATATACCTCCTCAATGATCCAGTCAGGTGTTGAAGCCCCGGCGGTAATTCCTACCGTATCGACTCCTTGAAAATCCTGCTGGTCTAGCTCTTCTGCTGTTTCTATAAGGAAAACCTTACCACCGGCTTGTCGGCATAGATCGGCAAGCCGGCTGGTATTAGCACTGTTTTTTCCACCTACCACGATCATCGCATCTACCTCGGCCGCCAATTGAACGGCAGACTGTTGTCTGATTTCGGTAGCAGTACAGATGGTTTTATTAATTTTGAGATCTTCTGTTTTTGTTTTTAAAATAGCGGTAATCTCTGTAAATAGTTTTCCGGCAAATGTTGTCTGCGATACAACTCCCAGGCGAGGATAGCAAGAAAGGGCCTGAGCCTGCTCCGGCGTTTCTACTACTAAAGCCTGATTATGAGTCCACGCAACGATACTTTTTATCTCCGGATGATGTGCCTCACCGACAACAACGACAGTATAGCCATCCTTCAAAAGCTGCTGAGCTGCTTGCTGCGCTTTTTTGACATGGGGACAAGTGGCATCAATAATTTTAATTCCATTTTTCTCTGCCGCAGCGTAGACTTGTGGTCCTACTCCATGCGAGCGAATAATGATCGTTCCATCGGAAACTTCAGCTACATCCTTTACTGCCCGTATTCCCTGTTCCTCCAGCTTTTTAACGAATTGAGGATTATGGATGATGGGTCCAAGTGTATAGTGTTTTCCCTCACAGCCAATGCAATTCCGGGCCATTTCCACTGCGCGTTTCACACCATAACAAAATCCTCGGTGTTCTGCTAATAAGATTTTCATGTAAGCCCCCCGCTTTTTAGAATATCTATAGTATTCGCATACAGTGAATACTATTCCTTTTTTTATGAAGGAATGACCGTGATTATTTAGTCTCACCCAGCAGCAGCACAAAAAAAGAGAGCCATAAGACTCTCTTTTAAAGCAAGTCAAGATTTTGTCGGTGCGGTCACGGAGTAATGTTAGGACGGGTATTATTATATTCGCAATAATTTGTAATTTCAGTATTCATGCCAACCGGTTTATCAAGCTTCAACAGTTCAGCCCATTTACGGAAGGAATCGAACAAGGTAATAACAACCAAAATGATCAACACAATGCTGATTATACCGTTCGTATTGCCCAGTGTATCGCCCCGCGTAAAAAACATTCCAATGTTCATAACGCCGGCGGCAATTACGGTAACGGTTAGAAATGCTAAGGGGGCCGCGGTTACCCAGGCATAAGATTTTTTCGGAGCAATCTTAAGAATAATGGTGGTCCCAATAGCCAGAGCAATAACGGCCAGCAGCTGATTGGCAACCCCAAACAACGGCCAAATGGAGGCAACATCACCGCTATACAGCAGATAACCCCACAAATAGCTTACTAATGCACTGGTAAACAGGATACCGGGCCACCAGCTGGTTTTTTTAAGGGGAGCGTACAGATAGGTGCCGATAATATCCTGTAGGATGTATCTGGCAACACGGGTTCCCGCATCAATCGTAGTCAGGATAAATAAGGCTTCAAACATAATCGCAAATTGATACCAATAGTTCATTAAATGTTTCATACCACCAATGCTGGAAAAAACATGAGCCATACCAACCGCCAAAGATACAGCACCGCCAGGGCGATGGGCCACATCCATACCAACCAAGCGGGATAATTCATTTAATTCTACCGGCGGTATATTCAATTTTGCGAATACGGCTGCCGGTGTGTTGATGGCGAAATAGTCGCCAGGCAGTAAAACTACGGCAGAAATTAACGCCATTATGCCGACAAATCCCTCTACAAGCATACCACCGTAAGCAATCATACGGGCCTGTGATTCCAATTCAATCATCTTAGGGGTAGTACCGGAACTGATTAAAGAATGGAACCCGGAAATAGCACCGCAGGCAATAGTAATAAATACATAGGGCCACCATGGACCGGGAATAATAGGTCCGCCGCCATCCATAAAACGAGTAGTCATACCCATGTGTACCGTCGGCTGAACAATTAAAATTCCAAGAGCTAAAGCGCCGATTGTTCCAATTTTCATATATGAACTTAAATAATCACGCGGTGCCAACAGCAGCCAAACTGGAAGTACGGCGGCAAAAAAACCATATAAGGGCAGTGCCACTGCTAATTGGTTTTTCGTAAAATTAAAGGCGCTGGCAAGAGCTTCAAAGGGTTGACCAGGACTCAGCCAGTGTCCGGTAAAAACAGCCCCCAGGACTAATAAAAAACCTATAATGGATCCGGAACGAATGGACCCGGGAGCGATCTTGAACATGTACAATCCGATGACAATCGCAATGGGAATCGTCATGGTCAAAGTATATAAACCCCAGGGATTCTTAAATAAAGCATTCACGACAACAATAGCCAGACCCGCTAACGCAACGATGATAATAAAAAAGATCGCCAAAGAGGTGGTAACACCGGTAAGCGGTCCAACTTCACGACGGGCAATCACTGCTAAAGACTGACCGTTATGCCGGATGGAAGCAAACAGAATAATGAAATCATGCACCGCACCGGCAAAAACAGAACCCAGCAAAATCCACACAAAACCAGGACCCCATCCATACTGAGCAGCCAATACCGGACCTACCAAAGGACCGGCACCGGCAATTGCCGCAAAATGATGACCAAAAAGAACCCATTTATTCGTAGGTACAAATTCACGCCCATCATTACAGCGATACGCAGGTGTCACATAAGAATCATTCAAGGCAAAAATTTTTGCAGAAATGAATGCGGAGTAATAGCGATAAGCCAAGACAAATACACAGGCAGAAACAATCAGCAAGAGAACTGAATTCATAAACATCCTCCTTTTTTCTTTTTTACCCGACCTGTGTGCTAAATGGCACCTCCCTTCAATTATTTTTGTAAAGTTCTGACTATTATATTTAATCATATGCGATTTTTTTGAATCCAGCAATACATTTTGGTTGAAATGCATCAAATACAGGCTGAATAACAACTATTACCGTCTTAATTACACTAGAGAGCAAATATTTTTTTTAAATAGGCAGCTTGCTGCCGGCTGACAGGCACTTCCATATCAGGGATCCCCTCCATAACCAAATTATAAGTTCCGTTAAACCAGGGGATCACTTCTTTAATTTTTTCTAGATTCACTAAATAAGAACGGTGACTGCGGAAAAAATTGTGGGATAAAAGTTTAGCCTGTAAATCCTGCAGCGCCATATTGCACTTGTAGTTCTTGTTTTCAGTGTATATACAAAGCTGTCCATCCGAGCAGCAAGCTAAAATAATATTATTTATGTTAAGTATAACAGCTTTACCATGATTCTCAATGGCTAATCTTTTCCAGGAATTTAGAACTGGATTGTCGGTTGTTCCCTTGGATCCATAAGAAAATTCTATTGGGGCATAATTCATTAACAGGCTACGAACGCGATTAAGACATTGGTCAAGCCGTCGCTGCGAAAAAGGCTTTAATAAATAATCTACCGCATCCAGGTCAAAAGCTTTTACGGCAAACTCATCATGGGCAGTTGCAAAAACCAGTAGCGGGGAGATATCCGCAGCAAGAATTTTTTCCACCAGTTTAATGCCATTCATTCCCGGCATCTGAATATCCATAAAAATCAGATGAGGCTGGCAGCGCTGAATGGAATCAAGGGCTTGTCGATAATTGGCAGCAACGCATACTAACTTTACATCCTGGTACTGGTTTAATAAATACTGAAGCTCATTACGGGCATGCTCTTCATCATCAACAATCATGACCCGGATTGTCCGTATTAATTCCCTCACGGGCTTATCCCCTCACTTTTCATAGGAATAGACAACTTAATTACTGTTCCTTTACCAACAACGCTATCAATTGCCAAAGCATATTGAGGTCCATATATTGTTTTTAGCCGCTCATTTACATTGCTTAAACCGACACCCGTTCCTTTGCCAAAACCGTGAACCAGTACTTTTTGTATAATTTCCGGCGGGATTCCTACCCCATCGTCACAGATAGTAATTTCAACATGTATGTCGGATCTTTGGGCTGAAATACGAACTGTTCCTCCATGTTCCTTAGCCTGCAATCCATGTTTAACCGCATTTTCTACTAACGGCTGTAATGTAAAGCAAGGAATTTGAGTATCCAGTACATTCTCATCGATCTGTTTTTCGATAATCAGTCTCTGACCGAATCTGGCTTTTTCCAATATTAAATAAGAATCTACATGATCCAGCTCTTCTTGAAGCGTAACAAAATCCCGTGCAGTTTTTAAACTCCGGCGAAAAAAGTCGCTTAATTCTACTAGTAATCGTCTGGCCTCCTCGGAATTGGTACGGCACAAAGAAACAATGGTATTCAGCGCATTAAATAAAAAGTGAGGATTAACCTGGGCCTGTAACGCTTTTAGTTCCGCTTTGGTTGTTAATTCCGCCATATGCTGCAGCTTTGCCAATTCCAGCTGCGTACTGAAAATTTGTCCCAAGCCCTGGGTGAATTCTATATCTAATTCGGACATGGCATCTTCTGAGGTATAATAAATTTTTAGCGTGCCAACAAGTTCTTCCTGGCAATAAAGCGGAGCAATCAATGATGATTTAAAGGGGCAGTTTTTATGTCGGCAGCCGATTTCACCGTCATGCTGGAGTTTAATAGTTTCCCCGGCTGAGAAACAGTCTCGAATATCAGTGGCAAGCAAGCTGTCACCGGCCCGATGGTGATCCTCGCCTAAACCGACATGAGACAAAACCTCATCACAGTTGGTGATAGCAACTGCTGCTGCAGAAGTCATAGTTTGAATGGCAGCGGCTACCTTACCGGCAGAATGAATCGTCAAACCTTGTCGAAAAAAAGGTAAAGTAGCATTGGCAATGCGCAGCGCTTTATTCGTCTGCAGCGCCCCAATTTTAGTTTGATGTTCTCTGGCGTTATGAACAATAATCATGAAAGTAGCGATCCCCAGGATATTTGCCAATACCATGGGGATAGTAATTTGATATACTAATGACACTGCCGCGGCATGGGGTTCGGCAAAGAATAAAATAAGGATCATACTGAGTAAAATAATGCTGATGCCAATTAGAATTCCGGTAATAAAATCCGGCGTTTTGGGTTTCATCCGCTGATGAATGCAACCGGAAATAACGCCGCCCAGTATAGTGACTACGCCGCATTGTACCGCCGTAAATCCCCCCAGGGATATCCTATGCAGGCCACTGATCAATCCGGTAACAGTACCAACCAGAGGACCGCCTAATAATCCGGCAACAATACTGCCTGTATCCCGGACATTTGCCAGTGCATCTCCCACAGGTATGCCAAAATAAGTACCGGCAATCGATATGCCGGAAAAAGCAATCACTAAAATAACCTGTTCCCGCGAAGTAATCTGCTCTTTAAATAAAGAACGAAAAGCCCGCGTTTGAGAAAAGACATAAGCAATAACAGCGATAAATGCAATACGCTGGAGTAATATCATCGACAAGCTTTCTTGCATAGTATCTTACCCCTCTTCAAGTAAGCGGGAAATTGCTTCCATCATGCGGGTACTAAGATCCTCCAGCATTTCTTTATCTACTTTCCCGGCTGCAGCATAAATTGGCTGACCAAATTTAACCCGAAACTGAGGTAAAAAACAGCCATGAGAAAATACCCTGTTCGTACCGATCACTGCTGCCGGAATAATCGGAGCACCGGCCTTGGCAGCGATTAGCGCGACTCCGGGAGCTGGGTTCCCCAGCTTACCTGTTCTACTGCGTGTTCCTTCAGGGAATATGCCCACTATTTTTCCCTGATTCAGTAATTCAATGGCAGTCCGAATAGCGGTGCGGTCAGCAATTCCCCGTCGCACTGGAAAGGAGTTCAATTTTCGAATGATCCAGCCCAATACAGGTATGTTAAACAATTCTTTTTTTGCCATAAAATAAACTGGTCGGGGACTGGGGGTGCCAATTACCGGTGGATCCCATAGACTGATATGATTAGCGGCAATGATTACACCGCCATTGAGCGGAATATTTTCCAAACCGGTAATTTCCCAGCGAAAAAGTACTGTAAACAAACAACAGAAAAAATTTCTAATCAAATTATACAATTTCTGCTCTCTCCCTGCAGATTTGCAAAATGGCCTGTACGGTTTCTTCAATTGATAAATGAGTAGTGTCTAAAAAGACGGCGTCTGGCGCTTGAACTAGGGGGGCAATGTCCCGCTCACAATCCATCTGATCCCGACAGGTAATTTCTTGTTTTAACTGTTCAAAGTCAACTTCCATCCCCTTTGCCCGCAGTTCCCGCCAGCGGCGTTCAGCCCTTTTCTCAATGGATGCAGTCAAAAACAGCTTAATATCTGCATTCGGTAATACATAGGTACCTATGTCCCTGCCGTCCATTACTACCCCGCCAGCCTTTGCCATGTCCCGTTGTAAATGCAGCATCGCCTCCCGTACTGTCGAAATTTGAGCAACTCCTGCAACCATCCGGGTAACTTCCGGGCTGCGAATTTCCAAAGTTATATCCTTTTCTTCCAGTAATACTTTCGTTTTACCACCTACATATTGTAACCGAATAGCATAATTACGGGCAATCCTGGCAATTTGTTCTGTCTGGGCGCAAGTTAGATTATGCGCCAGGGCCTGCCACGTTACTGCACGGTACATAGCCCCGGTATCAATATAAGTATAATTAAGACGCTGGGCTACGATTTGAGCCACTGTACTCTTGCCAGCTCCTGCCGGACCATCAATAGCCATAATTAACTTTTTCATAGACTCCTCCATCGCCTTCATAATGATTGATCCTGAGCCTCCAGACAAATTAAGAAGCAAAAAATCATTATATATATTTCCCTGTAAAATGCGAATATCCTCTTCGTTAAGAGAATCCTGTGGTGTAATCATAACAGCAGCACTTAATTTTTAAATTTCACCTTACCAACTGCGGTAATGGTTCCTCGACTTTCCACTATAAGTCCATTCAGGGGTGAAACCACTTTACTGCCGGGAACATTAACAATATATTGAGATGGCTGCTGTAACGCAGTGGCGTTTATTTCGACATAGTCGCCATCATAAACATGCAGCTGGACTTCACCCTTGTAGAAATCTTCCGCTTTTTTACCGTTAATAGCAGCAAAGACGCCATGATGATTTACCGGGGTAATCATACGGATAATTATGACCTGACTGTTGCGAAAAAGCTGTAGAGGATTTGTTACATTCTGCGAATCAATGATTTTTATTGGCTCATTATAGCCAGGGGGAATGTCTAAGGAAAGTTGTTCTCCCTCCAATTGGTCAATTCTTGACAATTGAACTCTGCCAGCTTGAAATAACAATATAATTTGGGAAACAAGCAGCAGGCTTAAACAAAAAAAAGTTAGATACAATAATAAACGGTCTCTTTGTTGAATCCATTGCCAATTGGAGTTTTTCACTACTTATCCCCCATCAATTTACTTATTTAGTTGTATTATGCTCACATTCTGTTCTGCCTAGTACCTCTTTCCCCTTCCAATTAGTAAGCTGCGTTCTTCCCTGCCACATATCCGGTGGAAAAAGCCGCTTGCAGATTAAATCCACCGGTATATCCGTCAATATCAATCACTTCACCGGCAAAAAACAATCCTTGTACCAGTTTTGACTGCATAGTGGCCGGATTGATCTCCTTAGTACTTACCCCACCGGCAGTAACAATAGCTTCGTTAATAGACCGTGTCGAAGTAACGGTGAAAGTCAAATGGGAAAGTGTAGCAACTAACCGAGAACGTTCTTGTTTAGTAATTTGATGCACCGGTTTATCGGGATCAAGAAAGGCTATATCCATAACCACCGGGATTATTTTTGCCGGTAATAATTCGTGGAGTGAGTTTTTCAGCTGCTTACGAGAAAATTTTTCAAAATCCCGTTGTAGGCGTTTATCGAGAACTTCTTCCGTTAATGCCGGTTTCAAATTGACTTCCAAAAGCGCTTCCTTTTTTTTACTTAGCAAGTCGGCAACCACTTTGCTGAGTGACAAAATAATCGGTCCCGATAAGCCAAAATGAGTAAACAACATTTCACCAAATTCTTCAGCAGTCTTACGTCCCTCGGTTATTACGGCAGCTGTCACATTTTTTAATGACAATCCCTGTAATTCAGTAATCCACTCCTCTGCAACTTCTAAAGGCACCAGTGAAGGTTTTAATGGAACAATATGATGACCAACCTCCCGGGCCATAACATACCCGTCACCCGAAGATCCGGTTGCCGGGTAGGATGCACCGCCGGAGCAGAGAATAACCGCATCGCTATGATAAACAGTACCCGCTGTCGTTATAATACCGGTAATCCGGTTATTTTCAACAAGGATTCGTTGAGCCCTCTGCTCAGTTAAAATTTTTACTTTGTGATTCGCCAGAACTCGAAGAAAAGCGTTGACGACATCAATTGCCTTATCACTTACCGGGAATATACGACCACCTCGTTCGCACTTAGTAGGTACATTATATTTTGCCAAAAAATCAATCATAGCCTGATTATTGAAAGCATTCAGTGCACTATATAAAAAGGACCCATTCCCCGGCATGTTCTTTATAAATGTTTGCATATCGCCGCTATTGGTCACATTGCAGCGTCCTTTTCCGGTTATTAATAGTTTTCGACCGACTTTAGGCATTTTTTCCAAAATGATTACTTCGGTATCATTTTCTGCTGCCGCAATAGCTGCCATCATTCCCGCTGCACCGGCACCAATTACAATTACTTTTTTCATTGTATTCACCTTTATATCGCAATATTTTCTTTTTTATTATAAACATAAAACCCCTATTTGTATAAATAGGAGTTCAAATTTTATTCATTTTCAGCTAACTTTTTTAGTTCCGCTATTTCTTCAGGAGTAAGGTGGCGATACTTACCTCTTCGCAAACCGCTCAAGGTCAAAAAAGCAAATTTCACCCGCTTCAATTGTTTTACCGGATGTCCGATAGTATCAAACATCCGGCGAATTTGCCGATTTTTCCCTTCATGAATGGTGATTTCTACCGTTGTAATGTTCTTTTCGCGATCAATATCCATTCGCTGCATCTTGGCCGGAGATGTCATTCCATCAGATAATTTTATTCCCATGCGTAATAAATCCAGTTTTTCTTCTGCCGGTATGCCAGTGACTTTGGCTAGGTAGGTTTTATCTATTTTTTTACTGGGGTGAATCAATGAATGGGTCAACTCTCCGTCATTGGTCATGATTAATAAGCCCTCAGTATTATAATCCAGCCTGCCGACGGGATAAATTCTCTCGGGAATATCGCGAACCAGGTCTATAACCGTTTTTCGCCCCTGAGGATCCTGACTGGTAGACATGACACCCTTAGGTTTGTATAGTAAAACATATACGCTTTTTTCGGCGGTGATAGGGTTCCCATCAATTTTAATCCGATCTCTTCTCGGCTGTGCTTTCGTTCCAAGTTCGGTGACAATCTTTCCATTGACCGAAACGCGCCCTGCCAGGATTATTTTTTCAGCTTCACGGCGGGAAGCGATACCGGCCTGACTTATTATTTTCTGTAATCGTTCCAGCATAAATTACTCCTTTTATTCAATCATTCAATAGTTCCTCAAAACGGGTTTGAACTTTACAAGTTCTAATTCTGCCATCACGACGTGTTTCCTGTTCACAACTGCCGCAAATTCCTTCACCACAGCACATCGTAGCGTTATTGGTTGCAGCCATTGGTATATTCACACCTGCATTCCCCATGGCTTCCATAATACCGTAATGCTGTTCATCCGGTCCGGCACTGACGATTAAGTCCGGTACCGAGGAAAGTTTTTGCTTTAGCAGCGTCATGCCTTCTCGTCGCAGGGATTCAACGACATGCACCTGAACTCCTAATCGGCGCATCTCATCTGCAATAAAAACTTTTCCCATATGTCCGGGAGCAAGAATAGCAAGCACTTGATTTCCCCGGCTTACCAATTTACTGGCAATCGCGAAAGCCGGCGCCTGGCCAATTCCTCCAGCTACCAATATTATCTCACCATGGGTAACATTGTCAATCCATGGCTGGCCAAATATTCCGTTATAGTAAGGTCCCCTCACCAAAAGAAGGTGCTCTTTGTCATCAAATATTCGAGCTGACTTCGGGCCTACCGTTTCCACTACTAGCTGTATCATAGTATTGGAAACTTTCATTACTCCAACTGGAAAATGATAAAAATAGGGATCCTGCGGTCGACGTAAAAATACAAACGCTCCAGTCTTATTCAGTTGATTGGTAAAATCAGCAGGAAGGGAAAGCTCCAAAAGAAAGGCAGTCTCACTAATCTGCTGCAAAAGTTTAAACTTAGTTTCTACCTCAGTCCTTATGGGAGCACTTTCCTCATCGCGCCAACGATTTTTCTTAGACTGCCAATGTTTCTCATATAATATACATACGCCGGTCCAATTACAATCACAGGTTATTTTCCCCTTCAGATGACTGCAAAATACGCAGTGATTGGTTTCGGCTAATAAACAAGGACAATATTGAGTATTAATGTCAATACAATGGCTAATTATATTATTCATATTTTGCTCTTCCTCCTAAACCAAACACATATTATATATATCCGTTAGCTTTGCTTTTGCCACACGTGCATTAATCTCTGCCCGGCTTGTAGAATATAACGATAGATCTTTCATCCGTTGAAAATATACCGACCCGGCAAATGTATAGCGCATGCGCAGCCCTTTTTCTGATGCCATTTGTTCGCGGGTAAAAGTAATAAAATCACCACTGGCCAAGCTGCGTGGTAGCTCAAGATACTGCATATCCAAACAATGACGTACAGTATATTATACAAAACGGGATGCAAAATGCATCATATATTATCACTTTATTAACTCACAGGTGTGTAATTATTCCGAGAGGTTATAAAAATAAAATGCCAATCAAAATATATACTTGTTAACCATGCTACTTTATCTTAATATCTTTACAGTCAATTCCTTCGATACATATTCTTTCCTTTTGCAGATTCAGAATATCGCCATTATATAAACAAACAAGTGGCTTAATAAAACATTTTTCTTTGGTATTAAAACCTATAATTTTTGCTTGCTGTCCATTGCTTAATATTACGCTATTCCCTATAAAATAATTTTCCATATGCTCCATGAAGGTCATACAGACAACAGGATCCAGCTTTTTAAACATATCTTCCGCCAATATGTCAAGTGCTTCTAGTGGTGTTTTTTTATGGTGATATATCCGTTCAGATGTTATTGCATCGTATGCATCAGCAATGGAAATAATTTTTGCGACAGCAAAAATCTCATTCCCGACCAGTCCACGCGGATATCCGCTACCATCCAACCGCTCATGATGCTGCCAAATACCCAGTTTAATATCATTAGAAATCCGAGCATCCTCGTTAATCATTTGATAACCTTCTTGAGGATGCTTCTTAATGACAGCGAATTCTTCATCCGACAAACGTCCTGGTTTATTCAGTATAGATAACGGAACACTCAATTTGCCGATATCGTGGAGCAAGGCGCTTAAAATTATATTTTTCAATTCAGCATTTCTGTAGTTGCACCATTTACCCAAAATCCCGGCAATTACAGCAACATTCAATGAGTGTGAAAAGGTATTATCACTATAAGACCGCATCTCGTTAAAATGCGCTATACCACCTATTGATTCAACCAAAAGAATAATTTTTTGATCCACAAGCTCATTCATTTCAGCAATTGGAACCTCGCCAAATCTTTTAATATGCCGAAATCCATGAACAATTCTATTAAGCGTTTCTGCATAACCATATGTAAACTCGGCCTTTGTCATTTGAACGCCCATTACTTGTTCCTTCATATTCTCAGCAGAGTCTTCAATATAAATAGATGACAATCCCCAATTTCTGATGCTGTCTATTTGCGATTGGTTAAGAACAATTCCTTGGGCCAATAGCTTTATTACGCCATCCTGAGCGATCACTTCTTCACCTGTACACATACCAGGAATTAAATTTTTCGTAAATATCAATTTCATAAGGAACCTCCTGATTTAACATAAAGCAATAATCAGTCAGCGTTGATATCCATTTTAACTTCATAATCAAAAATGGCACCAGCCTTTTTAGATGCTGATACCATTCTACACTTCATTTAAAGCGGCAACTTGGCAATCATAGACCATCGTCTTTAGACCCATAGCTTTGCGCCCCTACCTTTCGATAAGTTAGCCAGATATTAATAATATTTATATATATTACCATGAATGTATTCAATTGTAAAGTATAATTTTTATAATATATCTATGAAAATGTTCGAGGTAATCAGTCAATAATCCCATTCCTTTAGACGTGTGTAATGCAGATTATTTGTCATTTCATTTAACACAGCATCGTTAATCACGACCCCGCCGAAAAGCTGCAAAAAAAGAGTTTCTGTCTTATTGACTTCACATTATAGTAATTTTTATAAAGCCCCAGGAAATTTTGAAGGAAATAAGCGAAAACATTAATGAAAGCATTAAAGATAAACCATCCTGAAAATAATATATACTTTGATTATTCTTCGACTGGCCTAAAATATTGAATGTACTATTATTTGAATATTACTCAATGTTTACCACTAGTTTACAGGAATGATAATTTTAAATTGTGTCATACTAAATTATGAATCTACAGTATCCAAATTATAAGGAGGAGATATAATGCTTTTTAAAGCAAACAGCAACGAGTATTTAGCCAATAGTGTAATTGTCAGCCCGACTAATCCCCATCCGGGTGAAGATGTGAAAATCAGTTATAATGGATTATTGCCCCAAAGTGGTGCTTCCTGTATTCAGG
This sequence comes from Veillonellales bacterium, assembly GCA_039680175.1. Classification (NCBI taxonomy): domain Bacteria; kingdom Bacillati; phylum Bacillota; class Negativicutes; order Veillonellales; species Veillonellales bacterium. Next base: position 26,419 of record JBDKTO010000067.1, read on the forward strand.
CCCATGTTGGGTTTGGCTTTGAGTGGCAGAATACTCAAGATGTGCATATGACTAGAACACCAGCTGGTTTTGAAGCTACTGTTATAGCTAACAATAACGATGCATTATGTGTCGCTTTTAAAGATTCAGCAAATAATTGGGACAATAACAACGGACTGAACTATAATTTTAATATCCACCAATGAGTGTAAAAGCCTGCCGCTTAAACTTGCGACAGGCTTAGTTTTTATCATGCCTCTTCGGTGACAAAAAAAATCCCGACAGCATTGTGCCGGGATAAAAAGAGTGGATATGAATATTGGGGTGTCTAAGGTTTATAATAGACGGTGATTTTTAGAATTAATTTAGAATTCGCTAGCTAAAATAACAGTATGATAGGATATTAAAGCCGCAAGTCACAATTTAATACAAAAAAATCGCCCCATCCCGAAGGACAGAGCGGTAACTCTCATTTGTTGTCTAAGTGATCGGCAATACGTTTTGGCGTTGCTATTGGTTATTTATTTGAAGAAATAAAATCATGGATTGTTATATGTAAAAATTTATATTTTTTACTAACACTGCAGGGATTTATTACCAAATGTAGAATTATGGAAATCAGGAGGTGGTTATGTGCATAAAAGCACTTTATTTTTGTTAGTGGCCTGTTTAGTAGCTATGATTTAATTGAATATGCGAAAGAACATCCAAGTAAAGTAAAGTTTGGCCATGCAGGCTTGCACATTCTACTAATACTAATATAGAACAAGTTCCCTTCCGCAGTGCAAGTGAATCAACCGCGGCTTTACTTGGCGGACATATTCAAGCAGCCCTTGCGTCTCAAACTATATTCAATGAATACATAAAATCAGGCACTATTAAAATTCTAGCAACAACAGGAGCAGAACGAGCAAAGGATCCATTATGGTCAAAAATACCTACTTTTAGTGAATAAGGATACAATATAATTATTAGCAACCGATTTGGAGTAGCAGCGTCTAAGGAATTGCCGATGGAAGTAAAAACCAAGCTGCTTAAAGGATTAAAAAAGATGATCGCTGATCCCGAATTTCAAAAGGATGTAGAAGGTCTAGGGTTGCAAGTGGAATATTCTGAATTGGATGAAACTCAAGCATATTTATTATCTGATAAACAAAATTTAGACAAAGCCGTGAATGAATCAGGTGTTATCGACCTAATCAAGAGTCAAAAAAATAGTAAAAACTAAACCCATACACAGCTGGGGAGAGGGGGGTTGTTTGTTGCTGCAACTGATTCGGCCAATACATAAACGCTCACTTTTACATCTTCAATATTTATAAGGTCCCTAACCGTGCGGGTGCTATTCCCAACATAGAGTAAGCTCCCTATTAGCAACGGCCAAACTATTTCCTGGAAATTATTTGCATTAACAATAGTTGTAGCGTCCGATTTTTTCATATCGCTGCCCAGTTTGCAAATACTTTATTCCATGAAACGCCGACGGATGAGGTTAGCCCGATTTCACTTTTAAACCGCTGCCGATTTTATCTGCGATTTGCTGACCATAAACTAACATCCGCACGGAACCGTGTTCACATCGATGTAGGCTAAGTACATAGCGCTTTACTATGTGTGTCGCCATCCAAAGTCCAATCAAACGCCCCCCTCTCCTTATGAATGATTTTCCGCAGCTGTAAGTATCAGCGCAACTCCGGACCATTTTTTCCTGTTGGTAGTTGTCCAAGTTTTAAGCTGGCCGATTACTCGGCCTTTTTGAGTAAGTCCTTAGGCTCCGGGGTAAAAGCCCGTTCTAAATCATCCCAAAATATTTGTGGAGGCTTTTCCGGGGGATAACTCACTCCGTTTACAATAAAACCTTTAAAGACAATCTTTTTATCTTTCATCCTCACCCCTCCCATAAAAGATATGCGGCTGATGATTGTCCACTTGAACATAATTTTTTAAAATCGGAAAATATCCGGTAACAATTATTTATAACTTGTATTTATAACTTGGTAGGACATTTTTACTGATTACAGGAATGCTCCTCTACCCTTAACAGGATGAAATTCACGCTCAAAGCTGCTCGGGATCACTCATCCCGTCTACATCTGGTCAATCAGATTTTGAAGGTAGCCTCATCGTTCGCCGTGAGAAACGGATGAAAGCAGCGGATAAACTACTAGGAATATGTCCACCAAAAAATGATGCCAAAATATAAAAAAAGACACAGCATAATATATATGCATCTGGAGGTTATATCAATGAACGCAATATACTGCCGGGTGTCAACCGATATACAGGCCGAACAAGGGTATTCTATAGGTGACCAGATAAGAACATGCCACGCCCATGCTGCCAAACTCGGCCTAGAAGCTGTCGAATATATAGATGATGGGTATTCGGGCGAGTATCTAGAAAGGCCGGCACTAGACCATCTTAGAGATGATTTAAGGGCCAAACTAATACAGAACGTTATTATATATGACCCGGACCGGTTGAGCCGTAACCTGACAAACCAGCTCCTGCTTGCCGATGAAATAGAGAAAGCCGGCGCAAAACTATTTTTCGTCACTGGGGATTATGATGCCAGCCCTGAAGGAAGGCTATTTTTTTCTATTCGCGGAGCCATATCAGCATTTGAGAAGGCGAAAATCCGCGAACGTACTCTTCGGGGAAAGCGTTCAAAAGCACTATCAGGCAAGATCATTCAGAATGGAAAAGCCTATGGTTACAATTGGGATAAAGAAAACAGCATTTATATTGTCAACGATGAAGAAGCCGAAACGGTTAAGATTATCTACGAACTTTATTTAAGTCAGCGATTAACGGTAAAGGATATCGCAATATTGTTTCGCAGCAAGGGTATTGTAAACCGGCAGGGTAAGCCTTTCAGCATTTCCCATATTCATCGTATATTGAGCGACGAAAAATACGCCGGCACAAAGTGGTCATTCAAATATTATGAGAAAAAAATAAGCCAGTATAAAACTCATAAGACGAAACGGGACGAAAAAGAATGGATCCGAATTTCTATCCCCCCTATCGTCACAGAGGAACAATTTAGAGCGGCCGAGAAAATATTAGATGCAAACCGCAGACGCAGCCCCCGTAATACAAAACAGGAATACCTGCTCCGGGGATTTTTAAAGTGCGGCGTGTGCGGATACGGGTTGTCATCACACTACAAACTAAAACCATCGGGGAAGGAATACCGCTGGTACTCATGCAACTCAGGAACGATCGACAAAGCTCTCCACCCTTGCGGAAATCCTACTATTCAGTGTGAAAAGTTAGATAATTTCGTCTGGGAAATCTTTTGCAAGTACGCAAAACAAAAGGAAGGGATTTATTCTCTTCTGAGCGAAGAATCAACCGATAACAGCGAAAATTCCAGCAAGTTGATAAAGTATCAAGACCAGCTAAAAAAGCGTCAGCAAACGCTCACCAAGTGGGTTAGAACCGGAATGATTGAACCGGAAGATGCTGACAAAGAGATAGTAAGCATCGCAAAAGAACTGCGACAGATAAATGAAAGCGTCGCAAAATTATCTGTTCAGAAAAAGGAAAAGCAGCTCAAGGTAACAGCCAAAGAAATACTTGCGGCAAAATCATTTCAAGAGCGCCGTACCATTATAGAAAAACTAAATTGGGTGTTCGTGGTGGACAACACCGGACTCGAGACGATAGTTGAGTTTACCCTTGGTACCGTTTGAATTGTACGGCTTACCATAATAGCCATTGTGCCGCAGCCGAGTCCCAAAGTAATCGGAATCACGGCGCGCCCATTTAAGCCAAAATATTTGAATAATTTGTCAACCAGCATCGCCAACCGAGGCAGATAACCGCAGTCCTCCAGAATGGCAAAAACAAAAAAAAACGTACCGACAATTGGTAAAATAATGGCAACAGCATACCGAATCCCCAGTGAAAATATACCGTATTCTCCGACCAGCATGGACTGAACCCATTCCCAAGGAATATAATCATCTGCCATAGCTTCGGCGATAGGATTTATAATTTCGGAAAAAAGATAGGTGTCTAGATAATCAACTAAGAATCCGGCACCAAATTTACCAACAAATTGATACAAGCCAAAATATAAAATCAATATCAAAATGGGAATTCCTGTTGCCGGCTCCCGTGCCCAGCGACCTAACTGCTCATATTTATTTTCTCGTTTTCCCTGACTATATTTCACAGTGCAACTTAAAATTTTATCAATCATTTTCTGCCGTTCTAACGTCAATACACATTCCAGATTATGTTGATATTGCTCTGCCAGGGTTTGAATAATCGTTGTTATTTCAGCAATTCTTTCTTCCTGCTGTACAAATTTTAGCATTGCCTCATCCTCTTGAATCAGAAGCAACGATACCATGCGTTTTGATATTCCATAATCCGCCAGCAGTATACTGCTGATTTCGGTAATGCTTGCTTCAATATCTTCAGAAAAATTCAAATGGAGGGCCGCCCCATATTTATATTGGTAAACTTCCTGCTTCAATTTGCCAATTCCAATTTTTTTAACTGCCACAGTAGCATTTACGGGAATCCCTAACAGGGAAGCTAATCGCTCACTATCAATATGTATTCCCATTTGACGGGCCTCATCGATCAGATTAAGATTTAAAATCACCGGAAAACCTGCATCCAGCAACTGCAGCGTTAGAAACAGCATCCGGCGAATATTTTTCGCATCAATTACATGAATGACTATATCCGGATGTTCCCGGCAAAGCAATTTACGGGTTACCCGCTCCTCGTCAGTAATAGGCATGAAGGAATAGAGCCCCGGAGTATCAATAACTTCATAGGTTTTACCATAAATTCGACATTGACCGCGAGACACATCAACGGTTGTCCCCGGATAGTTAGATACCGTTACATACGTTCCTGTCAGCTCATTGAATAGTACACTTTTTCCCACATTCGGCGACCCCACCAGGACAATCTTCTCCAACTTCATTCCCCCGCCCATTCTTCAGTGATCCGATATCCTGCTATTTTCTATTCAATCGTCACCTGAAATATGAACAAAGAATGATCAATATAAAAGCGCGCATTCCGTGTGCGGAGATACGCGCTTTTATTTCCTGATTAGAGAACAGCCAACAAAGACTGAATCTGCGTAATATAATCTTCCCTGCCATAATAAAAAACTTCACCGGTACGACGCACTTTTACTTCGATTGCGTTTTCATTCATGGCTTTCGGACCAATAGTAACTTTTAGCGGATAACCAATCAGATCCGCATCTTTAAATTTAACGCCAGGCCGCTCATTGCGGTCATCCAACACGGTTTCGACTCCCGCGTCGCTTAATTCCTGGTATACTTTTTCAGCCAATGCCATTTGTCCGGCATCCTTACTGCTGATGGGTATAACAGCTGCATGAAAAGGCGCTATCGCTGCCGGCCAGATGATCCCATGTTCATCATTATTTTGTTCAATCGCCGCCGCCATCGTTCTGCTGACTCCAATGCCATAGCATCCCATAACCATCGGTTTTTCCTTGCCGTTTACATCCAAATAAGTGGCTTTTAGTGCCTCGCTATATTTTGTATGCAGTTTGAATACTTGTCCCACCTCAATTCCACGGGCAGTTTGGAGTGGAGCGCCGCAATGAGGACAAGGATCGTTTTTTTGAATCAGGCGAATATCGGAAACTATCGTAGCGCTAAAGTCACGGGCAGGATTGACATTAACATAATGTTGATCCTGCTTATTGGCGCCGCATACGGCATTATACATTCCCATAACGGTCGGATCCGCAATAATGGTGGCGTTCTGTATTCCAACCGGTCCGATAAATCCGGCGAAACTCCCAAGAACATCATGAATCGCTTTCCCCGAAGCCAGTTCAATAAACAGACAATTCAAGGCGTTTTTCACTTTGATGTCATTCACTTCATGATCGCCCCGCACCAAGGCTAACACCAAACCTTTATCGGTCTCATACGCAATTGTTTTTATGGTTTTCTCCGGTTTGATTTTTAAAAATCCGGTAACATCATGAATGGATTTTGTTCCCGGTGTATCCTTGATTGTTAGGGGATTTAACGGCTCTGCTGCCGCAGGGATCAGCTGTAGTTCAGCCTTCTCAACATTGGCGGCATAATCACACTGAGGACAATATACGATGGCCGCCTCACCGGAATCGGCGATCACCATGAACTCATGAGTACCGCTGCCGCCGATTGCGCCGGCATCCGCTTCTACGGCACGGAATTTCAGTCCGCAGCGAGTGAATATTTTAGTGTATGCATCATACATCTTTTTATAACTTATATCCAGACCGGCTTCATCCAAATCAAAAGAATACAGATCCTTCATCACAAACTCCCGACCACGCATTAATCCAAACCGCGGCCGGATCTCATCCCGATACTTGTTCTGAATTTGATATAACAGCAGCGGCAATTGCCGATAAGAACGAACATCTGTTCTTACTAAAGCTGTAATCATCTCTTCATGGGTAGGGCCAAGACAAAAGTTACGGTCATGCCGATCTTTTAACCGGAACATCTCGTCCCCATAGACACTCCAGCGCCCGGTTTCCTGCCACATTTCAGCCGGTTGGATAATCGGCATCAACAATTCTTGCCCGCCCTGCGCATCCATTTCTTCTCGGACAATAGTTTCAATCTTTTTCAAAACCCGCCAGGTTAGCGGCAGATACGTATAGATGCCACCAGCTGCTTTACGGAGCATGCCGGCCCGTAACATAAGCTGATGACTTACCACTTCGGCTTCTGCGGGCGTTTCCCGCAAAGTCGGAGCATATAGCTGTGAAACTCGCATCTTTTATTTTTCCTCCTTGAGTATTTTATCAATTTCCTGAAAAAGTGCTGACAATAATTCGTTTTCCGGTACTTTTTTAAGAACTTTGCCCTTTCGGAACACCAAGCCCTCGCCTTTACCACCGGCGATACCGATATCTGCTTCTTGGGCTTCCCCCGGTCCATTGACTACGCACCCCATTACAGCTACTTTCAATGGAGATTTAATCCGGGCAAGACGTTCCTCCACCTGGCGGGCTATCACCGCCAAATCAATTCCGCAGCGACCGCAAGTCGGACAGGATATTAAAGTAGGTCCATATTCTCTTAGACCTAAAGATTGCAGGATTTCTTTAGCAATATAAACTTCTTCCACCGGATCACCGGTCAGTGAAACCCGGATGGTATCACCAATGCCCTGAGCCAATAAAGCTCCGATTCCAACTGCCGATTTGACTACTCCTGATTTAATGGTTCCTGCCTCAGTAATGCCTAAATGAAGTGGATAATCCACCGTCTCGGACATTAGCCGATAAGCACCGATTGTTAAGGGCACGTCATGGGCTTTTAAAGATACTTTTATATCATGAAAATCCAATCTCTCCAAAATAGCAATATGGTGCAACGCACTTTCCACCAATGCTTCGGGAGTCGGATGTCCACCATGCTTCACGAGTATTTTTTTATCTAAAGAACCGGCATTTACACCAATTCGAATGGGAATATGCCGTTTTTTTGCCATTTTAACAACAATGGCAATCTGTTCCGGATCGCCAATATTCCCGGGATTCAATCGTAGTGCATCAATACCGCTGTCCATGGCTGCCATTGCCAAACGATAGTCAAAATGTATATCTGCAATCAACGGTAAATCGACGCAATTTTTGATTTGTTCCAGTGCCTTTGCCGCTGCCATATCCGGCACCGCCAGCCTGACAATATCGCAGCCTGCCTGAGCCAGCTGTTTAATTTGGGCTACGGTTGCAGCGACATGATCCGTCTTGGTATTTGTCATAGATTGTACGGAAACAGGAGCGTTCCCACCTACCGCTACTTTCCCGATATATACAGTTTTTGTCTGTTTACGTTCTATCATTTCATTCATCCCGTTTCAAAGTATTAAAAGAGCTTTAATCTGGCCACATCACTAAAAGTAGCAACCACCATGAGCAGCATCAGCAGCGCAAAGCCAATCATCTGGATAATTTGCATACTGGATTTGTTCATAGGCTTACCGCGAATTCCCTCTATCGTAAGAGCAACCACATGCCCTCCATCTAACACCGGCACTGGTAATAGATTGATTAATCCTAAATTAATGCTTAAAAACGCCGTAAACTGCAGCAAGGGAATCACTCCCAGCTGAGCAACCTCACCGGCCATCTGGGCTACGCCAATAGGGCCTGCCACTTCAGCCGCGATTTTCCCAGTAATCATCTGAGCAATACCGACTACCATGCTGTTAGCTACCATATAAGTCTGTTTTAATGCCAGTCCAACCGATTCCAGCACCCCCGGCTGATAATTATTGATAATCGGCATAATACCAATAATACCCCGATTGAGTTTTTGATCATATTCCGGCACAAGGGTTACATCATACGCTGACCCGTCACGTTGAAAACGAATCGCCAGATTGTTACCGGCATTGCTTTGAATAGCGGTAACAAAATCCTTCCATTCTTCCACCGGAACATTATTAATTGTCAAAACTTGATCACCGGGAAGCATACCAGCCTGAGCCGCCGGCTTATCCGGCATAATACTACCCACAATCGGTTGATTGGAAGGCGTATCAATACCCGCACTGACAAAAACAAGAAAAAATAAAATGACCGGTAAAATAAAATTCATCGCCGACCCTGCCACGATAACAATCATCCTGGACAAAACCGATTTGGCAAAAAAAGAACGCTCATCCTGCTCTTCATCCGGATCCATGCCCGCAATTTTATTGAAACCGCCTAACGGTATAATTCGCAGTGAATATAAAGTTTCACCATATTGTCGGCTCAATAATTTAGGACCGAACCCAATTGCAAACTCATCTACCCGCATTCCCACAAGCTTCGCCGTCATGAAATGCCCCAGCTCGTGAAAAAAAATCAAGATACCAAACACAAAAATGGTGGCAATAAGGGTTGTCGACATGAACAATCACCTGCCTGCTAATATTTTTTCAAGATCACTTCATCATTTTTACAAGTTCCCTTGCCTTATGGCGAGCCCAAAAATCGGCAGTACAAATAGCCTCTATATCCGGATGCTGCATGGCAGAATGGCTGTGCATTGTTTCCTTTACCACTGCCGTGATCTTAGAAAATCCAATTTTCTCCTGTAAAAAAGCGTAAACCGCCACTTCGTTGGCAGCATTAAATACACAGGGTAAAGTACCTCCCACACGTCCTGCCTGATAGGCTAATGCCAAGGCAGGAAAGGTATTTTTATCCGGTGATTCAAATGTCAGTGCCGATAGTGTTTTGAAATCCATTTTAGGAAAATCAGCTGTAATCCGTTCCGGATAAGTCAGGGCGTACTGAATCGGTACCCGCATATCCGGTCTGCCTAATTGAGCCATAACTGCTCCATCGACAAACTCCACCATGGAATGAATCATGCTTTGGGGATGTACGACCACCTCAATTTGATCATAATCAATATCAAACAGCCATTTTGCTTCCATAACTTCCAGCCCTTTATTGGCAAGGGTAGCAGAATCAACTGTAATCTTTCTACCCATAGTCCAGGTAGGATGACAAAGGCAATCCTCAACGGATACATTCTCCAATTGTTCAGTTGTAAAACCGCGAAACGGTCCACCGGAAGCGGTAACAAGCAAACGACGGATACTCTTGTTCTCTTCTCCTTGTAAACACTGCAAAATGGCACTATGCTCACTGTCAACCGGTAATATTGATACATGATTGGCTTTTGCGGCCGCAGTAACAATTTCACCGGCGGAAACGAGGGTCTCTTTGTTGGCCAAGGCGATCGTTTTACCGGCACGAATAGCCGCCATGGTTGGCTTAAGTCCCGCAAAACCAACTATGGCAGTCAATACGGTATCGGCTTTATGATAGGTGGCTGCTTCCAGCAGTCCTTCTTCACCAGCTAAAATCTTTGTAGTCCCCTGATAGCGCCGTGCCAAACGATCAGCAGCCTGCTTATCAACCAACACTGCCACGTCAGGATGAAATTTTTCAATTTGTGTTTCCAGTAATTGATCCTTTTGTAAAGCAGCCAACGCTGAAACTGCAAACCGGTTAGGGTTTGCGGCAATGACGTCTAACGCCTGCCTGCCAATTGATCCAGTACTGCCTAAAATAGCGATATGCCGCATAGAAACTCTCCTTTATAACAGGAACTACTATCACTAATACTGATATAACAAAATAATCTGAACATAATAATAAACCGCCGGAACCGTGAATAAAATACTGTCAAAACGATCCAAAATTCCCCCGTGGCCAGGTAAAACTCTGCCTGAGTCTTTTACCCCGGCAAATCGTTTCAAAGCCGACTCAACTAAATCACCGACCGGTGCGATAATAGCGATTAATACTCCGAGAAATAGGCTGTGAATAGTCGAAAGCTGCATCCAAATACCCAAAAAGGTTATAATCAATATACAACCCGCTATGCCGCCAATAGCACCTTCTACTGTTTTTTGGGGACTAATCGTCGGACATAATTTGTGCTTACCAAATTGTGTCCCGATAAAATAGGCAAAAGTATCACTTGACCAAGTTCCGATCAATGCAACCCATAAAAAAGCGGTTCCCGGTGATAAAAAATTCAATGTATTCGGTAGTTGTAAAGAAAGATCACTAAATCGCAATAAAACTAAATAAGTAAATAACAGCCCTATATAAATAAGTCCGAATATCGTAAGCCCTGCATCTACAATGCTTATACCCTTGGCAGAAATAACTGTATGGAGTAAAGCGAAGACAGTAACAGCCACAATAACCAGCACAGTCTCCTGAGAATTTCCCAGCCAAGCACACCCAAACAATAAAAGGATCGCACAAAATCCCAAATTACGCAGTATACTGAATTTTTTAACTTGCAGCATGGCACAATATTCATACCATGCTGTTAATGAAAGACCGGCGACTGTCATCGTAAATAACCACTGTCCGTATTGAATAACGAAAGCAGCAACAGCTACACCGATGATAGCCGTTAAAATTCTTTTGCTAAGCATATGACACCTACTTTATAATCTGTACCTCTATTTTTTTAAGCCGCCAAAGCGGCGGTCGCGCTTCTGAAAATCAACTATTGCCTGAATGAAATCTACCGGCTTAAAATCAGGCCAATTGATTTTTGTAAACCAGAATTCCGTATAAGCCAACTGCCATAAAAGAAAATTACTGATTCGCAAGTCACCGCTAGGCCTGATCAACAAATCCGGATCCGGTAAATCACTGGAATATAAATACCGCTGAATCGTAGCCTCATTAATATCCTGAAGAGTCATTTCCCCTTTGCCGACTTTCCCGGCAATTATCTGAACAGCGCGCGTAATCTCAGATCGTCCGCCATAATTGACAGCCAAGTTAAGAACTAAGCCTGTGTTAGCAGCTGTTTGCGCCTGAGCCTTTTCAATTTTATGCTGTAAATAATCAGCCAATCCATTAATTTTTCCAATAAACCTAATTTGTACATTATTTGCATGTAATTCATTAATTTCACTATCCAAATAATCGGATAACAACCTCATTAATAAATTAACCTCATCAATCGGCCTTTTCCAATTTTCCGTAGAAAAAGCATAAGCAGTTAACGCCCCCACACCAATTTCAGAAGCTGTTTTCACAATTTGCCGCAAACTTTCCACTCCGGCACGATGTCCGAAATTACGGGGCAGTCCACGTTTTTGCGCCCAGCGTCCATTGCCATCCATAATGATGGCAATATGCCGGGGAATTCTGGATTGGTCCAGTAATCCATATGTTTGTGCCCTATTTTGCTGATTCTGCTTACCAAACCACTTTTTCCACCACACAGGCCAACCCTCCAACTCCAAATAACCGGATAAGAAACTAAACCCCCTCACTAGAGAGGGGGTCCCAATCACGGAGCCTGAATTGCACCAACCGGGCAAACTGCCGCACAGGCACCACATTCAACACACTCATCGGAAATTACATATTTATCTCCTTCTGAGATTGCGCCAACCGGGCAAGAAGCAGCACAAGTACCACATGCAATACATTCATCACTAATTTTATAAGCCATGACTTAAAACACCTCCTTTCCCATTTTACCAGCAGCTACCAAATGATAAATACCATCAGCATCAATATGCTGCCGAATAACATAGAGACAATCTTCCTGCAATTTAAAGAATTTGCGTGTAGGATGGGTTACTGAAACTGTATATTGAATCTTTGCTTTGTCCAATTCTTGCTGAACCAATGCCAAAGATTGAGCAACTGTATCCAAATTTTACACTTCCATTATTTCCTTTTCCTTAGCTGTCATAATATGATCGACTTCTTTTATATACTTATCGGTCAATTTTTGAATCTCTTCCTGGGATTTTTTCGTTTCATCTTCCGAAGTTATTTTATCCTTCTCCAGCTTTTTCGCTGCATCGTTGGCATCACGCCGCAGATTGCGAATCGCCACCCGGCTTTCTTCCGCCTTTTTGTGAATTACTTTTACCAATTCGCCGCGCCGTTCCTGGGTCAATTGGGGGATGGAAAGACGAATTACGATTCCATCGCTGTTAGGAGTAAGGCCTAAATCCGATTTTAAAATTGCTTTTTCAATCTGTGCTACCATACTTTTTTCCCATGGCTGGATGGTAATCATCCTTGGCTCAGGAATCGAAATATTAGCCACCTGATTCACCGGAGTCGGCGTGCCATAATAATCAACGGTAATCTTATCCAGAAGTGCCGGCGTAGCACGTCCGGCCCGCAAAGTGGCCAATTCTTTGCGCAATGCATCCAGGGCCTTTTTCATTCTTGCTTCGTGGCTAGAAAAAACCTCTTTAATCGTCATCACATTTCCCTCCCACAACAGTGCCGATATCTTCGCCGAGGGCTGCCTTTAAAATATTACCTGGCTCATCGATACTAAAAACAATAATGGGAATCTTATTGTCCATACACAAGGTAGTTGCCGTAGAATCCATAACACCCAATCCAAGCTTTATTACCTCGAGATAATCCAATTCTTTAAACTTCTTAGCCTCCGGATTATGACGCGGATCGGAATCATATACGCCATCCGTATTCTTTTTGGCCATTAAAATAACATCTGCTTCAATTTCAGCAGCACGGAGAGCCGCGGTGGTATCAGTTGAAAAATAGGGGTTTCCGGTTCCCGCAGCAAAAATAACTACTCGACCTTTTTCCAAGTGCCGAATTGCACGACGTCGGATATAAGGTTCGGCAACCTGACGCATCTCAATTGCAGTTTGCACGCGAGTATCTACTTCGCAATTCTCCAGTGCATCCTGAAGTGCTAATGAATTCATCACTGTAGCCAGCATCCCCATATAATCGGCAGTTGCCCGATCCATTCCTTTAGTACTGCCGGCTAATCCACGCCAAATATTACCGCCGCCTACTACAATCGCAACTTGCAGCTTGGTGGCTTGTACCGCTTTAATTTGACGGGCGATAGAGTCAACAACGACTGGATCAATACCATATCCTTTGCTGCCGGCTAACGCTTCGCCACTCAGTTTAAAAACTACGCGTCTATATTTTGCAGCCCCCAAAATTCAGCCCCCATTCTTCCGTTAAATTCTACATATTTCAATATAATCCTTTCAAGCTGCGCAGGTAAATTCTAAAATAAGAGAACACTGAGGGTGTTCTCTTATTTTTTAACTGCCGCCATTACTTCCGCAGCAAAATCATTCGATCTTTTCTCAAGCCCCTCACCAAGCTGATATCTGGTAAATCTACGGATAGAAATATTTTCGCCAATTTTTGCGATGTTTTCATTAATCAATTGAGTAATCGTTCTATCAGTATCTTTTATAAACGGCTGCTCCATCAAACAAACTTCTTTATAATATTTTTCGATTCGTCCCACAATCATCTTCTCAACAATTTTAGCCGGTTTGCCTTCATTTAAGGCTTGTGCTTTCAACACTTCTCGTTCATGATTCAAAATTTCTTCCGGAACTTCTTCCCGACGAACATAACTGGGATTTTCCGCAGCAATCTGCATCGCAATATCTTTTGCTAACGCTTTAAAGCCATCGGTTTTGGCAACAAAATCCGTTTCACAATTAATTTCAACCATAACGCCAATGCGACCGGCACCATGTATGTATGCTTCCACTAACCCTTCGGCTGCAATTCGTCCAGCCTTTTTGGCTGCTGCCGCCAGTCCTTTTTCTCGCAGAAAATCAATTGCTTTATCAATATCACCATTTGTTTCCGTTAAAGCTTTTTTACAATCCATCATGCCTGCGCCGCTACGTTCGCGCAATTCCTTTACCATGCCAGCGGTTATCATCTTTGAAATCCTCCTGTCTACTATTAAAGGTAAGGGTGCAACTCACTGTCCCCTTACCTTTATATCTATGAATTACTCAGCCGCAGCAGTTTCCTGTTCACCTTGGTGACCCTCTAAAACAGCATCCGCCATTTTAGCGGTAAGCAGTTTAACTGCACGAATTGCATCGTCATTTCCAGGAATGACGTAATCAATTTCATCCGGATCGCAGTTGGTATCAACGATTGCCACAATAGGAATACCAAGATTGCGGGCTTCAGTAACGGCAATCCGTTCCTTCCGCGGATCAATGATAAATAAAGCACCCGGTAATTTGTTCATATTTTTAATACCGCCAAGAAACTTTTGCAGTCTTTCCATTTCATGACGCAGTGTAAGCACTTCTTTTTTCGGTAGCACTTCAAATATTCCTTTTTCTTCCATACCTTCTAGTTCGCGTAACCGACTAATCCGTTTTTGGATTGTTTGGAAATTAGTCATCATACCGCCTAGCCATCTTTCGTTCACGTAGTACATATCACAGCGGAGGGCTTCTTCTTTTACTGCTTCCTGTGCTTGTTTTTTGGTACCAACAAATAAAACAGTCTGTCCCTGTTCAGCGACTTCACGCACAAAATTGTAGGCGTCCTCCACCTTTTTTACTGTTTTCTGTAAATCAATAATGTAGATACCATTACGCTCCGTAAAAATATAGGGAGCCATTTTAGGATTCCATCTTCTTGTTTGATGACCGAAATGAACTCCGGCCTCCAAAAGTTGTTTCATTGAAATTACTGACATATCTGTCACTCCTTCTGTTAAATTACCGCCGCAAACCGCATTTTCTGTCTTCACCAAGTATTCTTGGCACAGCAACAAAATTAATCTGCGTGTGGATTTACAACGAAAATTAGTATACCATACCTTTTAAAATATCACAAGCCAGTTTCTTGCTAATTCATGATTAGTATGCATATTTTTCTCACTTTTTATTCAACTGCAACAGCAGCATAATGGCTCCTTTTCCCGTACCGGTCGCTTTTGAAATTTCAGTGACATTATAGCCTTGATCGGCCATTGCCAAAATAAGTCGCTGCTTATCATCGCTCACATTCTGTTTCATACTACCCTGGGTTTCGCTTTCCGGATTTTTTTCACTGTTCTCAAATTTAGAATCTGAAATCGAATGATTCCAGATTGCCCCGTATTCTTGGCCGGTATATGCTTTCACAATCTGATGCGGTATTGGTATTTGCGGTAAGCCTGCCGTTACCGAATGTGTTTGTGTCATTTCTTTGACCTCTATAATTTGCTTTTCCAATTTAGCTATCTTTTCATCGGCAGCTTCCAATAAATATTCCAAATGAGCAATTTTATTTTCCATCTGCTCAATGACGGCATCCCCTGTCTGCTCTAACTGCTGCTGCAATTGAGTGGTCGGTGCTGTCATATTGATCGACAGCACCCGTAATAATAACTTTCTCTTATATACAATAAAAAAGCCAGCAAAAAAAACAAGTACAATTGTAAGAATTATAGTGGTAAGCATCATAACACCTCAAAAAAAGCTGTTTTATTACAGTTTAATATCAATGACATGACCGCGTACAGGATCAGAACTCAATACTTGATTAGATTGCTTTTCTGAATCCTGTGATTTTTTGTCGGCAGAATGACTTTGTTGACTCGTTCCCTGCCCCTGATTTTGCGATTGCTCAGACTGACGGCGAATTTTTCCGCCTTCACTCTTAGGCGTATTTTGAACTTTCTGCTGACGACTATCGGTAATTTGCTGCCATTGTTCGGCAAACTGCTGTTGTTGATTTATGGTTTGGTGATCGGTTACTTGCTGTGCTTTGCCAACTTCAGTTGCACGTGGGATGAGGACCTGCAAGTCGATTGGTCTAATGCTCATTTGTCCCACCACTCCTGTCCTGTTGTACTGACGAACAACAATTATTTATAGAGGCCACTCTTAATTTCTCCTTCTTCCGCAAAAAAAGAAACATATTTGAGCGGCTCACGAATCGGTTTAATTAATGTTCCAATCATGATCTTCACGCCTGGATAAATATTTTCCGCTACCCTGATGCGGCCATGACGCATTTCATCCAATAACAATTCAATATCCGTGATTCGGTTATGCTTTGCTTCAACCTGGCCGACAAGATGAAACTGCGCTTTGGTAAGTTTTAGCTGCATTTCCCGTTTATCCTTTGGCATTGTTGCTGGATTCATAATCTTTAAAATATTCAAAGCTTTCTGCGTCTGTTCTAGACTCTGCTCCAGTTTTTTGATTTCCTTGCGAATCACTTGATATTCCTCACGCAATAAAGGATTGATGCCAACTCCCAACTCTGTATTGGTTGCCATATGTGTCCCCACGATTTTAGCGCGAATTTCATCACCGGCAATGATACTTCCGCCGGCAATCAATCCCCTGCGTCCTTCCACCACTACCTTTTGTCCGGCATTTATTTTCGAGTGCAAAATAACATCACTAGCCACTACGTCATTTCCGGCATAAACTGTCGCATTCTCAATAAACTTTGCAGTAACATTCTCAACCGCTTTAATATAACCCCGATGCATTCCCTGTATGCCCATTCTTACCACAACATTTTTACCTTCAACGATACCACCGCTTACCGTTCCGGCTATTTCCACATCGCCTTCCGCTTTTACGGTAAACCCTTCCTGTACAGAACCCCGAACAACCACACTACCGACAAACTCAATATTTCCTGTCGATAAATCCACATTTTCCTTAACTTCAATTACCGGCACAACACTAAGTTTTTTGTTCGCAATAAGAAGTTGACCGGCAATCGCTGCTACCAGCTTATTTTCTTCAAGAATTTTAACATTTTTCCCTGCCGGCGGTATCATATCCTTGCCATGCTTGGCAGCCACTGTTTGTCCCAAAACATCTATTCCGGCAGTTCCCGCCGTAGCAGGAATTTTTTCTGCTAGCAATTCTCCTTCACGTACCGTAGTAAATACATTGAGATCCTTAAAATCTACCCGGCCGTCTTCTTGTTCAACCGGACGACCTTTATTTTCCATGTCCACATGATATTGAATATAAGCATTCTCGCCATTGACCGGCTGCTGGCCGCGAGCGCAGACTATACGCCGTCCCGGCTGTTCAAATGCCTTTTTAACGGCATTATCGTCTACGCCAAATACGACGCCGCTTTGTGCCAATTCATTTACGACTTCTTCAAATTGCAGCGGCCGGCAATTCTTGGGGATAACAATTTCCAACGATGCTTCCATTCGATCCCGGGCTACCAATATTTGAACCTCAGGTTCAGCGTCCGGTTGAGGCGGTTCAGCAATTTTTACCGCTGTTCCCGCTGCCTCTCTAACGGTACGAATCAATAAGGCGTTGTCAAATTCCTTGATCTGCCGCTGCTTTAACTCGGCATAAATTGCCGGCTCAACAACTCGTGCACCGTCACCCTCCGGCGAAAAAACGGTCAAATGTACACCTGTATCATTGATTGCAATTACGTAATACCCATCGAGCTGAGCGACCGCTTGTTCAGCTTCATTTATAATGCGTTCGTCTTGCATATTATCCCCTCAAATTAAACTCGATTTTATTCGCGACAAAGCACCTCGAAGCCGAAACACTGCTTTCGTATGAAGCTGCGATATACGTGCTTCCGATAATTTTAAAACCAGGCTAATTTCCTTTAACGTTAATCCTTCATAATAATATAAAGTAATTACTATCCGTTCCTTTTCCGGCAACTTGTCAATTGCCTTGGCTAATGTGTCCTTTACCTCTGCTTCTTCAATATTCTGAGTTGGATTCACTTGTGAATTGGCTAGCGACTCCGTCATGGAAAATTCTTCCAACGGCATAATAGTTGCGGTATTTAGTTTATTCACTAGGGTTGTTAATTCCGTTAGAGAAATTCCCATTGCCTCCGCGATTTCAGCATCAGAAGCCGATCGTCCTAAACTATTTTCCAATTGTAATACCGTTTTCTCATACTCCCGGGCCTTTTGCCGAATGGTAGTAGGAACCCAGTCTTGAGCCCTTATGGCATCAAGCATAGCACCCCGGATACGCACCACAGCATACGTTTCAAATTTGATCCCACGGTTTGGATCATAACGTTCAATCGCTTCTAGCAGTCCAAAAAAACCATTACTAATCAAATCGTCCTTGTCTACATGCTGTGGTAATCCAATTGCAAGCCTTCCGGCTACCAGTTTAACGAGCGACAAATAATTTTCAATCAACTTATCGCGTACCGAAGAATTTTGATTTTGTTGATATTCCAGCCATGCTTTCGTGATCTCTTCATTTTGAGATAAAATTTTTTCTGTCACGCTCCATTACCCCCAAACTACTTGCAATCACTTATCAGGGCGCGAAACCCGTTCTAGCTTTTCCGGGGCCAATGGAACAAACGCACTTTTGCTATCGCCTGCATGAACCGGTTGCTGTTGACTGACAATATCAACTTTTTGCCCTTTTTCTTCCTGCTCCCGCAACAAAGTGCCAATAAATTGCTCACCGAATTTTCCAATAAGATAACCAAAAGCACTAAAAACTAAAAGGGACATACAGGTACGATAGAGAACAGTCATCAGCCTGGCACCCAACAAAATACCGACGAGACAGGTCATGGCACTGCTAATGAGTGCTAAATACAAAGCAATCCGCAACTTAGCCATTTTCTCACCCCTACAATTCCTTCTCGCCCTGATTAATCGTTTTTATTCTATACTTTCCTGCGTCCAGCTTTAACTCTACCGTTCGGCCATAGTTTCCTCCCGTATCATCGGCAATAATCCGAATATCAAGCTTTCGCAACACTGCGCGCACAGCTTCGGCATTCCGTTCACCGACCCGCATGATATCAGTAGCATTGGCAAAGGTAAACATTTGCGCCCCACCGGCAATCTTAGCAGTAATACGCGATTTGGAAGCACCTAGCTTCATCATCTCATCCAGCATCAACGGCAATGCCGTATCGGCAAATTTCGCCGGATTTTCCGCTGAACGGGCTTGTTTGCTGTCAGGAAGCATAATATGAGACAAGCCGCCAATTTTTGTCATTGAATCATACAGGGCTATGCCGACACAAGATCCTAACCCATAACTAATCAAGCTGTCTGGGGCCCGCCCCACCTTATAATCTGCCATTCCAACTTTAATGAGTTCTGGCATTATTCCTTCACCCCTATTGCAGCCAAAATGGTACTTAATGATCCGGGGTCCGGAATAAGAAAGAAGTGACCTTTAACGCCATTCGAATCAGTGGTAAATTCTGTCTCAATAACCAAGGCATGATCACCCATTTGCCCCAACTGAGCCAAAATAACACTCAAAATTGCCCCAGCCATATCCATGGCCAGTGCAGGAATCGACGGCAACATTGTCATGTTTGTAAAGTAAGATAAAGCATTTAAATAAGCTCCGGCTAATATATTGCCAATTTCCATAAGGGCAGATTCGTCCATAGAGCTTAATGACGTCGTATATCCTTCCTGCCGTCCCATAAGCATATCGACTAAATAAAATGCACTGTCCCGGGGAAGTAAAAACAAGATACTACTTGGTGCTGCGCCAAAAACGCGCAAATATACACCGGCAACCATTGCATCTGGCCCTCCCACCACATCCGGCACTTCCCCCAGTGGCATAATGGCAACCTGCGGAACTGTCATATCTATTTTCTGATTGATAATTTGAGATAAGGCAGTAGCCGCATTCCCTGCACCAACATTGCCGACTTCCCTCAGTGCATCTAATTGCAGCGTCGATAATTTTAACATATCATCGGACAATCTTTCCACCCCACTTGAACTAAAATTCTTGCTTTTTTTAGCGCTTTTTAACGTTAGCTTACTTTAACCTCTTGTCCAATTCCAATAATCGCTTCTAAATTCAACAAAATCAGCAGTCGGTTGTCCTGTTTTCCCACGCCGCTGAGATATTTAGTCGAAACGCCACCGACAACAGTATCCGGCGATTCGATATTCTCCCTGCTAATGGCAATCACTTCCGACACTGCATCCACAATCATTCCCACTGCAATGTCCTCGACTTTTACAATAATAATGCGAGTATCTTCCGTATCATCCTGATGCGGTAAATCAAGCCGTTTTTTTAAGTCAATTACCGGTAAAACACTGCCACGTAAATTAATAACTCCTTCAATATAATCCGGAGTACGGGGCACCCGGGTAATATCCGTCATCCGTTTGATCTCCTGCACCTGTAAAATACTTATCCCGTATTCCTCGCGTCCTAATTTAAAAACAACGAGCTGTATTTCATCAGATGAATAAGTTTGTTCAGCCATCATTATTCCTCCCTTTACTACATTAAGGAACCAATATCCAGAATGAGCGCTACTTGCCCGTTACCAAGAATGGTGGCACCGGCAATTATTTTAATCCCCGCTAATAATTTCCCTAAGGTTTTGATTACAATTTCCTGCTGACCAATCAAGTTGTCAACGATAATTCCTGCTTTACTTTCTCCCATATGAACAATGACTACAAATAATTCTTCCTGCGGCTGACCGGATTCCTGGATATTCAAAACATTTGCCAGACGAATAATCGGAATAATCTGTCCCCTTAATAAAATGACTTCCTGATTTTGAATCGTTTTAATATCATCAGTCGTAATATTTATGGTACTGTCAATGGACCCTAAAGGAATCGCATAGATTTCCTTACTCACCTTAATAAGCAGGGCTTGAATAATGGCGAGAGTTAAAGGCAATCGAATCTTAAACCGGCTTCCCCCATTAATTTTTGTTTCTACGTCAACCATCCCGCCTAACGATTCAATTTTATTCTTGACAACATCCATCCCCACACCACGTCCGGAAACATCGGTAACGACCTCTGAAGTTGAAAATCCGGGCAAAAAGACTAACCGGACAGCCTCATTAGTATCCATTTTATCCGCATCTGCCTGAGAAATAAGCTCCTTTTCCACGGCTTTTTTCTTAATGATATCCGGATTAATACCCTTGCCGTCATCTTCCACCATAATAATCACATTATTACCTTCGTGGCGGGCGATCAGGCGAATTTCACCAACAGGATCCTTCCCCTGTGCCTGCCGCTCTTCAGGATGCTCAACGCCGTGATCAATAGCATTTCGCAATAAATGCACTAAAGGATCGCCAATTTCATCAATAACTGTACGATCCAATTCCGTTTCTTCCCCCTGCATAATGAAATTTACTTCCTTATTTAATTCCCGTGACAGATCTCGAATCATCCGGGGAAAACGATTGAAAACCTGTCCTACAGGAACCATGCGTACTTTCATTACAACAGACTGAAGATCCGTTGTTACACGATCCATCTGCTCAATGGTTTCTACTAAATCAGTCAACCGGTGAGTCAAGCCAATCTGCGCCAGCCGTGTCTTATTGATGACTAATTCTCCTACCAGGTTCAACAGTGAATCCAGCTTGTCAATATCAACTCGAACCGACTGCCCGCCTTTGAGTCTTTTCTCCGTCCCGTTATGAACTACCGGGCGATGATTGGAATTATGCTCTGGCGTATGTTGTTCATTTTCCGCTTTGGCAGCTGCCTTAGCTTCAACCTTTTGTTCGGTAGGCGTTTCAGGCCGACTAGTCTCAGTCGGCTGCAAAGAAAGAACCGTAACTTCCTCTATTTCGGAAATAGATAAAATCGTTTGACGAACTTTATCCGGCTCGGAAGCAGTAATAAGAACAGCCTGGAAACTAAAATCAAAGTTCTCTTTTTCCAAATCTTCTACCGGTGGTATACTGCGGATTACTTCACCGAGTTCATCCAATGCGTTCATCACCATATAAGCCCGCGCCGATTTAAGCAGGCAGCCCTCACGCAGATTGATCTTCACTTCATAAGTTGCAAGGCCCTGCCCTTTCGCTGTTTCCATCAAAGAAAGCTCTTCCTCACTCAGCGTAAGCTTTGAAGTCCCAGCCGCCTCTTCTTTTTTTATCACCGGCTGCTGCGATGGTTTAGCTTCTTCCGTCTTGGACAGCAGCCGCAGTTTATTTAACAGCGGCTGGATATCTGCTGCCGAATCCTCGCCATTTGCCACACTTTCGATTAACTGTTCCAATGTATCAACACACTTAAATATTGTGTCAATAATATCGTGCCCGGCTTCCAGTTCCCCCTTGCGCAACAAATCCAAAACATTTTCCATCTCATGGGTTAGTTCCGCAATCGTATTGAATCCCATCGTTGCCGACATTCCCTTGATGGTGTGAGCACTGCGAAATATTTCATCAAGCACTGATAAATTGCCAGGATCGTTCTCCAAATCAAGTATGCTGCGATTGAGTGCTTGCAAATGCTCACGCGATTCTTCGAGAAACATCCCCATATATTGATTCATATCCATATTGCCAACCCCCAATATTATTTAGTCACTGACCTCACAATTTCTGCTGCAATATCAGATAACGGCGCCACTTTGTCGATTACACCAAGCTCAATAGCCGACTTCGGCATGCCGAAGACCACTGCAGTGGACTGATCTTCAGCAATCGTATAACCGCGTTGCTGTTTAATCAACTGCATCCCTTTTGACCCATCATGTCCCATACCTGTTAAAATTACTCCCACTGCCCGCTGCCCATACACTTTTGCCACTGATTCCAGCATAGGATCAACGGCCGGACGATGACCGCCTACAGACGGATCCCGATTTAGCTTAACTACTTTCTGATTTCCCTCCTGCCTAACAATCATGTGATAATCGCCTGGCGCTATCAAAACCACTCCTGGCCGAATCACATCATTATTTTCAGCTTCTTTTACCCTTAAGGATGATAACGAATTTAACCGTTCTGCTAAAGATTTTGTAAAACCGGGAGGCATATGCTGCACAATAACAACACCGCAGGGGAGACTGCTTGGTAGCTTAGTAATAATCTCTTGCAAAGCTCGTGGTCCACCGGTTGATGTCCCAATTGCAATAATCTGATCACTATTTGCCATAGCCGGTGAAGGCGCAGCCTGCATCGGTCGAACAACTGCCGGCTCATCCGGTGATCTCTTCTTCAATTGTATAACATTCGCTTTTACAGCAGCACGACATTTAGCCAATATCTCCGTTTTAATTCCGGCGATACTGGATATCGAGCCTGCCGTCTTGGCCACAAAATCAACGGCACCCAGTTCTAACGCACGAATGGTTGCATCCGCACCATCACGGGTCAGACTGCTGATCATAACAACCGGGGTTGGCACATCCCGCATAATCACTTCCAGTGCCTTGATACCATCCAAAACTGGCATCTCTACATCCATAGTGATCAAATCCGGCTTAAACCATTTTACTTTCTCAATTGCATCCTTACCATTTCGCGCCGCATCGACTACAGTAAAATCAGGTTCAGCGGTAAAAAAATCCGACAATAGTTTACGCATAAAGGCAGAATCATCAACAATTAATATTTTTATCATATATCTCCCACCATTTAATAAATTATAAGCCTTTTTGCCGATGCTCCAATTGTTTTTTAAATATAAATTTAATGATTTTACGGCGAATCCCTTCCGGAATATCGATAAATTTTATACTTATCCAAAATAAATTTCTTAAATCTTGAGGTTGTTCCATTCGAACAACTTTTCCTATCGTTTCTACTCTGCCAAATTCAGGAATATCAATCTGCAACCGAAGCTGAGAACCCAGTTTAAGCGGTTCTTTACAAATCGCCTGTATTCCTCCACCGCTAATATCTCTGGTAAAAACTTGCAGCAGACGCACCGAATTTTCCTCTGCTTCATCCTCAATTTCAATATTTACTGGTAAAACGGCATCAATACGGACAAAAGCACGTTGCTGGATTTTCCGGATATCCCGTGGCGGCGATGCAATCCATACTGGCAGCGGTAAAATTTTTTTATCAATAAATGTGCTGGTAAAATGATATACAGCGCCATTATCAATCGCTTTTCCAAAAAATACAGTACCAGGACTTAGCAAAACAGGAACACTTTTATCCATTGGCATTGCCAGAATGATAGTTGTCGGGGTAATATCTTCAATACGGCTATGGTATTGCTGCTCACTTTTTTTCCCAAACATAATTTCCACTCGTTGATTAATTTTTAGAATGCGTTCCTCCGTAATGACATTTCTCCTCCTTGCCAGATTAAAATTATCCCAGCATTCCCAAAAATCGGCGAAAAAATCCTTTAATTCCATTCGGCTGCGGCACATTGTCACCGTAGAGTAATCGGTAGGCAATATGTTCAATACAGCGAGCCGAAATTGTATCGGGAAAAGACAATAGCAGGGGTATTTGCTTTTTTACCGCTTTAATCATATTTCTATCTTCATAAATAAAACCTAGACTGTCTAATGGTAACCGCAAAAAACGAAAAGCGACTTTTATCAGTTTATCGACAACGACTTGTCCTTCGTCCATTTCTACAACACGATTGATTACCAAACGCAACGGAGCTGTGCCTTGATGAGTCGCATAAGTTTTCATCATAGCATACGCATCCGTAATCGCCGTTGGCTCCGGCGTTGTAACAATAATCACTTCGTCGGCCGCCGTCACAAATTTTAACACGTTGCGATTTAAACCTGCCCCCGTATCAATCAGAATGATGTCCGCCCACTCGTCAAACGAGATGATTTGATTCATGAGATATAACAGCTGAGAATCGTTTAAATTAGCCAGGTGGTAAATCCCGGAGCCGCCGGACATAAACTTTATACCTCTAGGTCCATCGGTGATTACATCAACCAGCTGCACTCCCTCTTCCAATAAATTCAAGATATTATAGGGTGTCGAACATCCTAAGACAACATCTACATTTGCCATGCCTAAATCAGCATCAATCACCAGCACCTTTTGGCCTAACCCAGCCAGCGCCAATGCCAAATTAACGGTGAAATTAGTTTTACCAACTCCGCCCTTGCCGCTGGTAACAGTAATTACCCGTGATTTGGATTCATGATGCTTTATAATTGGACTCTTCAAACCCGCATTGGCGTTTTGCGCCATTTGCCGTAATTTCTCTGCTTGATCTCGCATATTAATCCCTCAAAATCAGATTTGCCAATTTATTCGGGCTGGCCAATTCAATATCATCAGGCACATTTTGCCCTGTGGTTACATATGACAGAGTCGTTGGAAACCGATACAGCAAATTTAAGACCGTCCCCAAATTACTGGCCTCATCTACCTTAGTAAATAAAAACTTTTGGGGTGAGCAAACAGAAAATTTATTGACAATTTCCAAAGCATCCTTATACTTGGTCGTTGTACTCAGGACAAGATGAGTTTCAATATAAGGATCTGCCCCTAGCAATGCTTGCAATTCAGCAAGCTGATACTGGTTGCGGGGACTTCGTCCCGCCGTATCAATCAGAATTAAATTTTTGTCCTGATGACGGTACAATGCAGCTTTCAATTCATCGGGAGAATATACAATCTCCAAGGGAACGCCAATAATATCCGAATATGTCTTAAGCTGCTCGACTGCGGAAATGCGGTAAGTATCGGCGGTAATTAAGGCCACCTTGCACCCTTCTTTTAAGGCAAAATTTGCCGCCAATTTTGCAACAGTTGTTGTTTTTCCTACTCCGGTGGGCCCGATCAGCGCCACTGTCTTACATCCGGCAACCGGAATTGTAATTCCATCAACCTTTTGCAGGTAATTCATGATACGGTCAATAAGCAGCTGGCGAATCATTCCGGAATCGCTGCCAATAATCGATTTTTCATCCGGCAGCCCTTTGATTAAGTTCTCAGCAATTTGTCTATCAATATCATTTCGGACCAATGTATCCAAAAATGGTGAAATTTGTTTATCCGAATTAGGCATTTTATATAATACCTGTTCCAGCATTTTACGCATATTCGCAATTTCCAGCTGAAGTGCCGTAACTTTTGTATTGCTTTCTTCTCTTACAGGTTGTGCCCCACGCGATTCTTTTACTTCCATAGCAGCGGCAGCAGGCGTATCAATCGCAGCCATCACCTCCACCATTTCTTTGGAAAAAAATCCTAAAAAGCCTCCCTTACGCAACCGCCTGGTGTGAAGAATGACGGCATCGCGGCCTAAATCACTTTTTACTTGGGTCATTGCATCCTGCATGGAGCAAGCGGTGAATACTTTAACTTTCAATTTATAATTTCACCATCCCCAGTGCCTGCACCTCTATTTTTGATTCCAGTTCGGAGTAAGACAATACAATCAGATTCGGTGCAACACGGTCAGTTAATTTATGAAAATATAGTCTTACAGAAGGATTTGTCAGCACAATGGGCTGATAACCCAATCCGGTTAATTTAGGAAGTTCCTTGGTGAGACTGTTTATAACTGCTTGCATGGTATTAGGTTCCAAAGCTACATAGGAGCCGCGTTCCGTACGCTGAACCGCGGCAGAAATCTTCTCTTCCAGCTGGGGATCAACCGTTAAGCAAGTTACCATATTGTTTTGCGCATATTGACGGGAAATCTGCCTGCCTAAAGCATGGCGAACATATTCGGTTAATATTTCCGTATCTTTGGTTATCTGGGCATAGTCCGCCAATGTTTCCAGAATCGTAACCATGTCCCGTATGGAAACTCTTTCCTCTAAAAGGTTTGCCAAAACCTTCTGAATATCTCCAATAGATAATAGACCGGGCGTCAACTCTTCTACAACCGCAGGGTTACTCTGTTTTACCGCATCAACCAGGGTTTGTGCTTCCTGGCGGCCAAGAATTTCAGCTGCATGAGCTTTAATCACTTCTGTCAGATGAGTCGTCAATACAGAAACCGGATCAACAACCGTATACCCTGCCAATTCCGCTTGCTCCCGGCTGGCTTCCTGAATCCAAAGAGCCGGCAAGCCAAAAGCAGGCTCGACTGTCTCGACTCCCGCCAGTTCTTCGGTAACCGATCCGGGATTCATTGCCAAATAGTGATCAAGTAATAATTCGCCCTTGGCAATCTCTATCCCTTTTAATTTTATAACATATACATTGGGTTTCAGCTGGATATTATCGCGAATACGGATTGTAGGAACAATAAGTCCCAATTCCAAAGCGCACTGGCGACGAATCATAACAACCCGATCCAGCAAGTCGCCACCCTGACCGACATCAACCATGGGAATTAAACTATAGCCAATCTCCAGCTCCATGGGATCTACCTGGAGCAGAGAAATAATATTTTCCGGCTTGCGGACTTCTTCTTTTTCCTGTTCCTCCTGCTGGGCTAATTCGGTTTGAGTAGCGGAATGAACCGATTTATGCAAGGAATAACCGATGCCCCCGGCTAAAAGGCTGAGCACAAAGAAAGGAATTCCGGGTAATCCTGGTACCAGCCCTAATAATGCCAACACTCCGGCGGCAACGAGAAATACTCGGGGATTCGTAAAAATTTGGCTGACGATATCATAACCGAGATTCGCATCAGAGGACGCTCTGGTAACAACAATCCCAGTCGCAGTAGAAATCATTAATGCCGGTATTTGATTGACCAGGCCCTCGCCTACTGTTAACAGCGTATAACTCTGCAAAGCCTGCAGCACATCCAAATGGCGCTGCACCATTCCAATCACAAAGCCACCGACAATATTAATAATAATAATAATAATGGCAGCGATGGCATCCCCTTTTACAAACTTACTGGCACCATCCATAGCTCCATAAAAATCAGCTTCCCGTTGAATCTTTTTTCTTCGCTGCCTCGCCTCGGCATCCGTAATGGCGCCTGAATTCAAATCGGCATCAATGCTCATCTGCTTACCGGGCATGGCATCCAAAGTAAAACGAGCGGCAACCTCGGCCACCCGCTCTGCCCCGCGGGTAATTACGATAAACTGAATAATAATAAGAATAACAAATACGATAAATCCGACAACCGCATTACCACCTACAACAAAATTGCCAAAAGCCATAATGACTTCTCCCGCATAGCCATTCAGCAAAATCAAACGGGTGGAAGAAACATTAAGGGCTAAACGAAATAATGTGGTAATTAATAATAAGGAAGGAAATACGGAAAATTGCAGTGGTTCCACATTATAAATAGCCACCATTACAATAACGAGAGCAAAGGTGATATTAAATGATAATAACAAATCCAGCAAAAAGGCCGGCAGCGGAATAATCATCATGATAACTACCGTAATAATGGCAACTGCGATCATAATATCACTATATTTTAACAGCTTGGTAAATGGTGAGGCTTGAGTAGCCAAATGACTTCGCTCCTTCTATTATGACAACCGTTTTTTGAGGCGGTATACATAGGCCAGAACTTCGGCGACCGCCTTATATAATTCCGGCGGTACGCTGTCCCCGATTTCAGCTGCGCTGTACAGAGCCCGGGCCAAAGGTTTATTTTCAACAATGGCAACACGATATTCCTTCGCCGTTTCTTTAATCCGCTGTGCCATAAAATCCTGCCCTTTTGCCACAACGATGGGTGCCGCCATGCTTTTTTCGTATTTCAGCGCAATGGCAAGGTGAGTAGGGTTGGTCACAATTACATCCGCTTTTGGTACTTCCTGCATCATACGCTGCATGGCCATTGCCCGCTGGCGTTCTTTAATCTTGCCCTTAATTTGCGGATCACCTTCGGATTGTTTAAATTCCTGTTTGATTTCGTGTTTTGTCATTTTAATACTTTCACGATACTCCCAGCCTTGATATAAATAATCCAATGCAGCCAGAATAATCATAACGGCACTAACTTGAAAGGCTAAATCAAGTATTAACTCAGCCACAAAATGTAGCGAATCAATCAATTCTATCTCAATTAAATTCGGCAGCTCCACCGTTTCTTTTGAAATAAAGCGATAAATAAAATATCCGATAATTGCTATTTTAAATAAAGACTTAAAAAGTTCCACAAGAGATCGTTTGGAAAAAAGTCTGCCAAAACCGGATATGGGATTTAACCGATCAAGCTGGGGCATTAAAGGTTCGAGGGAAAAAACAAAACCGACCTGAACAAAATTCACCGCTAATGCTGTGACTAATATAGCCAGCATCACCGGCAGCGCCGTTTTTAGAAGAACAATAGAGCCGTTAATAAATAGAAGCTGTACCGAATTGATTGTGAAATCTGCAGTGTAACAATTGGAAAATATTAACTGCATGTACCCGGTAAGCTCCTCATAGATAAAGGAACCTACCACCTTAAGTGTAAAAAAAGCTACTAATAAAATAAAGGCTGAATTCAATTCCAGACTGTGGGCAACTTGTCCTTTGTTTCGTGCTTCCTCTTTGCGTTTAGGTGTTGCTTCTTCGGTTTTTTCCTCGTTAAAAAGCTGTAAATCAAAAGAGTAGCCCCTAACTTCATTGAAAACTGGATAAGAGACGGTAAATGTCTTTATACATTCCATTAAATGCCACATCCAAAAAGGTGATATAAACCGGTAATGCAAGGGAAAGAACAAATAAGCCCACTAAAATCTTTCCCGGAATCCCCACCATAAAAATATTCATCTGGGGCATAGTGCGGGCTAATATTCCCAGTGCAATATCGGTGAGCAGCAGCGCTACCAGTACCGGCAAACTTATTTTTAAAGCAATAACAAAGGTTCCGGCAACCATGTCGACCATAAGATCAGCCAGACTTTCTGCCTGAAACACCGCTCCTGTAACCGGAATCAGTTTGAAACTGCCAAACAATGCGGCCAATAACAGATGATGACTATTGGTAACCAAAAAAATTAATAGGGCCAAGATATATTGGAAATTACCAACAAGCGGTATTTGCTGTCCTGATTGGGGATCAAAAATATTGACAATACCAAAACCAATCTGCATATCTAAAATTTGCCCTGCCATTTGAACGGCGGAAAAAACCAGTGAACTGGCAAAGCCGAAAATTAAACCAATTAAGAATTCTCCGATTACCAGAAATATATAGCTGAAAAAATTTTCTGGCAGTACAGCAGCCGAATTAAATACTAAAGGAAACAGAATAAAAGCAATCAGCAGTGACAGTCCTGCTTTAATATACACGGAAACATTACGGCTGCCAAAAACAGGAGCAGTGCTGAAAATTCCGCTGATACGAGTAAAGATTAATAAAAAAAACCCAATTTGATTTTGCATCAGCTGAAATAAATCCAAGGCAATACCACCCTAACTCAACGTATCATCTGCGGCAGACTGATAAATATCTCCCGGGTATAATCTACCATTATACTTAACATCCATGGACCGAAAATTAAAATAGCAACAAAAACAGCGATAATCTTGGGTATAAACGCCAGTGTCTGCTCCTGAATTTGTGTTGTAGCCTGGAAAATACTGACTAGGATGCCAACCAATAGCCCCAACCCCAGCATCGGCGCTGATACCAGCATAACCATTGATAAAGCGTCACGGCTAATTTGAATTGCCATATCACCTGACATACTCTTCTCCTTTAGTTAAAGCTGGTTATCAGCGACCGGATAATTAAATGCCACCCGTCGACTAAGATAAACAGCAGTATTTTAAACGGCAGTGAAATCATCGATGGCGGTACCATCATCATGCCCATTGACATCAATGTACTGGCAACAATCATATCAATTACAATAAAGGGAATATAAATCAAAAACCCAATTTGAAAAGCTGTCTTCAGTTCACTGATAATGAACGAAGGTATTAACGTAGCCGTTGGCACATCCTCCTGAGAGTTCGGACGGGGCAGCTCCGACAAATTTACAAACAAGGCTAAATCATTTTCCCTGGTTTGCTTAAACATGAATTCCCGCATCGGCTTCATAACTTCCGTCATCGCCGACTCCTGGGAAATCGTGCCCGCCAAATATGGCTGCAGCCCATTTTGATTCGCCTGACCAAGATAGGGAGACATCGTAAAAAAAGTCAGAAAAAGCGCTAATCCAACCAATACCTGATTGGGAGGCATTTGCTGCGTAGCCAGAGCGCTGCGCAAAAAAGACAGCACCACAATAATCCGGGTAAAAGAAGTCATCATTATTAAAATTGACGGTGCCAAAGACAGCACTGTCAAAGTAAATAGCACCTGTAAACTCAAAGCAACATCTTGCGGCGTATTGGCAGATTCCACACCAATGTTAATATTAGGCACCGGAATTAACGGAGCAGCCATCGCTGAATGGGGAAACATCCCGACGGTTATAGCTGCCGCCATAACGGCTGCAATCATTCTTGGCTTAGACACTTGCTTTACCTCTTCTCACGATCATTTTTGGGCTCACTTGATTTATTGTAAGCGTCAAAAACAGCAGGAAATTTTTGCGTCATATGCTGCAGGGAAGCAAGTTGTCGTTGAAAGATACTATCAAATCCGGCTGCCGGAGCTGCCGGCAGATGTGCTCTCATTTTTTCAATTTGTTCCGATTCCGTCAATTCCTGCAACAGAGAAATGGAATGATCAGTAACCCCCAGCACCAAACATTTACCGGCAATCTCAACCACGTACACAGCCCGATTAGGTCCCAGAGGCAACGTAGCCAATATTTTTTGATCGTCCGTAACTGACAAACGCCCCATTTTCTGGCCAAGAAACCGGGAGGTAAAATAGGCCAGCCCAATCACCAAAGCAAAAGTTAGCAGCAATGAAAACACATAACCAATTGTCGACCACCAGGAAAAGGACGCGGTTAGCTGCGGTTCCTGATATGTAAGATACTCCCCGTTTGAGTCTGCGGCAAAAGCTGCACTACTAAAAATTATCGCAGCAACCAGGCAGCAAATCACGCATAATGTCCAAAAACGGCCTGCTTTCTGTCTCATTAACCGACTGCTTTACGAACAGCTTCAAGCACCCTGTCCGGTTGAAAAGGTTTAACGATAAAGTCACGGGCACCTGATTGTATCGCTTCAATGACCATGGCTTGCTGTCCCATGGCACTGCACATAATAACCTTTGCATTCGGATCTATTTTTTTGATTTCCTTTACGGCGGTAATACCATCCATCTCCGGCATCGTGATATCCATCGTCGTAAGATCCGGTTTTAAATCCTGATATTTTTCTAACGCCTTCGCCCCATTCTCAGCCTCACCCACAATTTCATACCCGTTTTTCGATAAAATATCTTTTATCATCATTCTCATAAACGCCGCGTCATCGACAACCAAAACTTTTATTGCCATGAATATATCTCTCCTCGTCTACATTTTAGTTTCCTCTATTGTGATCTTCAACCGCCTTGCTCTGACTCTGTTAAAAACAGATGCCGGGCAATAAGCTACTGAAGATTTTTAGCGCGTTCCAAGGGACTTACTATATCCGTAATCCGCACGCCAAAATTTTCGTCAATGACAACAACTTCCCCTTTGGCAATAAGCTTGCCGTTTACCAAAATATCAACAGGCTCACCTGCTAATTTATCCAGTTCAACGACTGAACCGGGTGAGAGTTCCAGAATATCCCGAATTAATTTTCGGGTACGTCCCAACTCTACAGTAACCTGAAGCGGTACATCCATAATCAAATTAATGTTGCCTTCGTTAGCCCGCATTGCCGGCTGAGACAAGGGAGCAAATTGTACCGGCTGCACCGAGATATTCGGTGCGGACTGAGCTGGAGACGGTTGTTGGACATACGTTGCTGAAGACGGTGCAGTCGGAGCCGGTTGAGCAGGCTGCGGTGAACCAGCAGGAGGAGCCGTCGGAGAAGACGCGGCAGCCTGCTGTGCCTGATCTTCAGCCGGCTGCTGCACTGCCGACATTAGACTTTCGACCATTTCTTTCGCTACATTCACCGGCAGTATCTGCATAATTTCGCTGTCAATTAAATCTTCCACTTCCATTCGAAAAGCAATTTTCACAATACTGCCATCATCCGCTAATGAACTGGTAATGGCAGAATCGGTAGCAAAATCTACCAGATTTACATTAGGCGGTGAAATATCAATTTTTTTCTTAAACACCGTTGACATCGAAGTAGCAACCGAACCCATCATTTGGTTCATGGCTTCCCCGACAGCACTCATATATAACTCGTTTAACTCTGTTGGAGGATTAGTTCCGTCCCCGCCCATCATAAGGTCGGCAATGATGAGTGCATCGGCTTCGCGAATCGCCAGTAAGTTTGTACCCAAGATTCCATGAGTATAACCCACTTCAATCACCAAATAAGGCAATGGATACTCATTTTGAATCGTCTTTAAATCAGTTACTGAAACCCTTGGCGTAGTAATGGATACGCGCCGGCCAAGTAAAATTGACAGTGTAGTAGCGGCGCCTCCCATAGAAATATTACCGATCTCACCGAGAGCATCTTTTTCCATATCGGATAAATCGGCTACCGCATCCGGCGATGCCGCCGGTTCACCCCGCAGCAGCGCATCTATTTCCTCTTGGGAAAGAAATCCGTCACTCATCATTCTCATCTCCTTCAGAAATTATTTGCGTAATTTGTACCGCGATCGTATGATTGGATAATCCGGGCTTGCACTTGAATTTTTCACGCTGCCCGATCAAGACATTCAATTCATCGTCGACTTTAGTGCCTAAAGAAAGCACGTCGCCGACAGATAAATCCAAAAGTTCATGCACCGTAACATTAACCCGTCCAAGTTCCACATTCAAGGGAATAAGCGCCTGTTCTAACTTCTTCTGAATCGCGCTGACATGTTCCGGCAAGGATTGTTTTGCCACTGAAGATGCAACCCAAAAAGTTGTTGTCAATTTAGGCATAATCGGTTCCAAAACAAAATAAGGTATGCAAATATTAATAAGCCCTTCTGCCTGTCCAATCTTTGCCTGCAGAGTAATAATAACCACCATATCGTTAGGTGGAACTATTTGGGTAAACTGAGGATTAGTTTCTATCGCTTCCAGATGCGGTTCTATGGCAACCACTTGTTTCCAGGCTTCCGTAAAACTATCTAACGCCCGGTTAATAACCCGGCGCACAATGGCTTCTTCAATGTCCGTCAGAGAACGGGCTTTAGCCGGCGGCAGACCGGGACCGCCAAACAGCCGGTCAATAATCGAAAAAACGATATTCGGATTCAGCTCCAATATGGCGTTCCCTTTTAAGGGCTCCATATTAAAAACACTGATTACACTGGGACTGGGAAGTGAGCGAATAAATTCTTCATAAGTTAATTGATCGACAGACGCTACATTAATATGGACAAGAGCCCGCAGATGAGCGGAAAGAAACGTATTGACAAGACGGGCAAAATTTTCATGCAGCATATGCAAAGTGCGAATTTGGTCTTTGGAAAATTTATCAGGGCGCCTAAAATCATAAACTTTAATTTTTCGCTGTTTTTCTTCGGTTTGCATATCTTCGGCGGATACAACGCCCGTCGACAGCGCCGATAATAATTCGTCAATCTCCGATTGGGATAAAACGTCAGGCCCCGACATTATTCCCCCTCCTTTCACACCATTTTATTATACAACTTCCAACTCAATGCAACTATAAACTTTATTGCAAAACGAAGTTAGTAATATAGACCTCATAAACCCGATCCTCGCCTAGCGTCTTGTTGACTTCGGTCTTAATTAAATCCTTCAATTGCTCCTGCTTCGCCGGATCAAAATCCTCTATTTTTTGTGAACGTAAAATATGGACTACCGTATCCTGAATTTTAACTTCCTCAGGCGATAGCGCTTTTCCTTCTTTTGGAGCAGCTTTCTTATCCGGTTTTAACTCAAGAATCATCCCAATCTTCAAAAACCGGCCGCTGCTAGAGCCGCCAATATTTAAGACTAATCCGTCTTTAGCATCGCCCAATTTCATAAATACTCCCGGCTCCCGCTGGGCAGCTGCCTTATCTGATGCTTTGTCGCTTACAATTTTGGTGGCTATAAAATAAGAAATTCCTCCTGCCAGCAGCAGACCGACTACTACCATGCCGACAATCAGCATCATTGAAACCTTCTTTTCTCCTTCTGCCACTACCTCACCTCCAATTAACCAATAAATGCTGCCTACAAATTTATACAACTAACGAAACTTACCGAAAATTGCCCGGCGATAATCCATAACTTTGCGAACCAGCTCATCCATAGATTCTTCCACAATTAGTTTTTTTCCGTTTACCAGGGTAATCACTGTGTCCGGAGTTTCCTCAATCGTTTCAATCAGTTCGGCATTCAATACAAAATCATGATCCTTGGATTTTAAACGGGTTATTTTAATCATATTGGGACATCCTCCTTAAAAATCAAGTTACATCTGGGGGGATATTTCCCCCCAGATGTATCTATTACCGTTTCAGATTCGTCAAATCCTGCAGCATCTCATCAGCAACCGTAATAATCTTCGAATTTGCCTGGAATCCCCGTTCAGTAATAATCATATTACTGAATTCTGACGACAAATCCACATTCGACATTTCCAAAGCACCCACGGTCATGGTTGAATCTTTTAGAACATCCATTTTCCCGGAATTGCTGGACTCGCTATATAAATTATCGCCGACTTTTGTCAAACCTCCCGGATTATCGCACATCATAGTAACAACCTGACCCAGATTCCGCTCCTGGCCATTGGTAAATTTGCCAACGATTACCCCATTTGAATCAATCACCGTATTATTCAATTTGCCATCGCTATAGCCATTAGCGTCACTGGTAACCGAGGTAGCAGATGAGAACTGGGTTAATCCGGTCATATCCACAGTCAGAGTCGAACTGTTTGCGCCATTGGTAAAGGAAAGCGGCAGATTCCCGCCACCAGTGGAATAACCCCCATTCTGGGTAAAGGTAACCTTATTGGCCGGAGGAAGCGGACTGGTAACTGTCATTCCCGAATCAGAACTATTGGCTGCCCAGTACCAAGTATTTGCAGCGGGCGGTGCCGTATTGGTTGGAGTCGCGGCACCGGCTGCATACGTTCCGTGCCCGGAATACACGAGATTAAAGTTGATATTCTTGCCATCGTTAATATTTATACCAGTACCTGTGGTCATGTCGGCTACACTCTGACTGTTTAAGGTCGTTATCGTGGCCCCTTTTTCATCTTTCACTGTAATATTCCAGGTAGGTCCCGTAGCTGTAGCAATTGTAACATTCAAGTTTCTTGTTACTCCTCGATCGTCGAGAACCTTAATTGTTTCATTGTGAGTGCTACTGAGAGTATCATCAAGCGTAGTACTATCGGAAACTGAAGTTGTCTTTATCGGTTCCGCATCGGTATAGGCCACAGTACCTGCTTTGTAGCTGCCAACACCGGCCCCAGGATAAGTTAATGTAAAATCAAGGTCTCCCGCTTTAATACCCAAACCCGTACTGTTCATTTGCGCTAATGTTTGTCCAGTCAACGTAGTAAGTGTCGCACCATTCTCTTTCACCGCTACATCCCAGGTTTGCGGCGATGCGGCAGGGTTCGGCGTGACTTCAATCGTCAATGCATGCAATACTCCATTTTTATCACCAACATAAATTTGCTGGCTGGATGGAGTAGTCGAAGTGTTATCCAAAGTCGCGCCGTTAAATTGCACCGCACTGGTGATCATGGGTTTAGCAAAAACCGTGTCAACCGAATAGGCATTGCCCTTAGCGTCGTACACTTCTTTCGTTGTCGCAAATTCACGGGTACCGACTGCATCCTTGTCCGATAAATTAGCTTTAATGGTCAGCGCATCGGTTGCCTTGGCAGGAACAGTCGCCGAAGTCGGTATTTTAATCGGCACAATTGCTGACCTATCAATAACTCCGGTATCGACATTCCCCAAATACCCCATTACATGTTCACCTGTACCAGGAACAACAAAATTACCCGAAGTATCAAAGTTGAAATTGCCTGCACGAGTGTAATATGTATCCCTACCATTCTGAATCGCAAAAAAGCCCTGCCCGTTTAAGCATAAATCCGTTGGATTGCCTGTTGGCTGCGGGCTGCCGGGAGTAAACACGGTATCGACACTAGCAACACCCATGCCGAGACCAATCTGCATCGGATTCGAGCCGCCGGTGGTGGCGCTCCCACCTGAAGCTCCTTGCAATGTTTGGCTCAAAGTATCCTGAAAAGTAACCCGGCTGCCTTTAAAACCAATTGTATTAACATTGGCAATATTATTGCCGATAACATCCATACGGGTTTGGTGATTTTTCAATCCGGAAACAGCGGAAAATAAAGAACGCATCATAATAAAACAACCTCCCTATGATTTCATTTTTATCGTTGCTGCCTCAATCAGTCGGCAGCCTGCAGGGCTTCCTCGAGAGGTCCGGCCCTAAACAATTACAGCACTGTCAATATTGGTAAAAACATTATTCTTCATACTGGCTCCATCCATCGCGGTAATCACGGTTTTGTTTTTGACGCTCACCACTAACGCCAAGTTGTTATTCATCAGCACCAAGGATTCCCTGGCGCCCTTTTGTGCCGCTTTTTCAACTGCAACATTCAGCTTATTGAGTTCCGCCTGATCAAACTGAATGTTACGGCTCTCCAACCGCTGCAACGCATGCTGAGAAAACTGAACGCCGCTGATTTCCTGCTGAAGGACTTGAGCAAAGGCCAGTCCGTTGGCGACTTGGGATTTGGCTGATTTATCCGGTTGATTGATGCTGCTGGATTTCTGTAAGGGAAAAACCGGCTGCTGGGGATAATAAATGCGATTACCAGCCATAGAAATCAGCTTCCTTTCGGCGGGGTAGGAGTAGGCGCATTCTCAACCATTATGACTTGGGATAAATCGACGCTAATCGCTGCCTTATCCAAATCACCAACCATTAGCGAAGGTGTTCCATTGGTCACTTTAACAGCCGAAACAACGCCATAATATACTTGCCCGTCACTCCCGTTCCAGGTAATCTGTTTACCGATCATACTGTTGGCTTGGGTTGAAATCATGGAAGAATTCATATTTTGCATCTGCTCCAAGCTGGTGAACTGTGCCATTTGTGAAACAAACTGGGTATCATCCATTGGTTTCAGCGGATCCTGGTACTGCATCTGGGTAACCAAAAGCTTTAGAAAATCATCCTTACCAAGGGTAGATTGTTTATTTGTGACTTTTGGGGCCGCTGAAGTCCCGGAATTCGACTGTACAGAAATGTCTGACATGATTTTCACTCCTTTCTATATACGGTAATCTACACCTGATGCTGCGGCTGAGGATTGTGGACTGCCCGCCGCCTCCACCGCCTGAATAAACTCTTCGCTAACCGGCTGTCGCTTGTTTTGACTTTTCATTGTCGGCTGTTGCTGAAAATTTTCCCGCGAACCGTCGGAAAAAGATTGTCCCAGCTGGGCCGATACTCCTACATAATCAATTTTAATTCCCTGATCCGCCATTTCTTGTTTTAACTGGGGTATGGCAGATTCCAACATGCTGCGCACTTCCGCATTGCCGGAATGAAAGGTAGTACTGACTGTGCCATTTTCTACTGCCACTTTAAGGGTCAATTCTCCCAGGTGTTCCGGCTTTAGTTGGATAATCATTTCAGAATTGTGACCATTCTTTAGCAAATGAGCCTGCTGAACGATCTGTGATGTGATATCGTAAGGATCATGAACGGAATTTTGATCGGGCTGACTTGGATTGGCCGACTGCATCGCAATTTTGCCGGTAATATTCTGCTGATCGAGCAAGCCCTGAAACGCAGTAGTCGATGCGGAATTGCTATCAGACAAAGAATCCGTATTCTGCCCTGGCAAATGTTCCTTCTGACCGGTAAGCTGACCTCCGTCCTGATAAGCAGTATCATTGGCATTTGTACTATTTTTAACTATTACAGTAGATGCCTCATTAAAAATAGAATTTTTCAAATCGTCATCTTTCGCTAAAGTAGCATTACTGCCAGTTGCCATGCTAACAGAGAGTACGTGAGCATGCCCAGGCTGATTTTCTTTTTGGTCAACAACCGTCTGCTTTTGTCCAGCAGCTGATTCCTTCTGTTCGCCATTGGCTGCAACAGCTGATACAACTAAATCCTGATTGCCGCCAATTACTTCCGTTGGCTGCGCTTGTGTGACATCGAATTGTTGTGTCGTCAAAGCAGCTTTGGGCAAAATCGCAGCCTCTTGCTTTACCAATTGAAAAGGTATTGAGGGATCATTGTTACCGGTCGCCTGGGGTTGCTGCTGACTCACTGTCGATATCTGAGCATTACCGGTCGCCTGGGGTTGCTGCTGACTCACTGTCGGTATCTGAGCATTACCGGACGCCTGGGGTTGCTGTTGACTCACTGTCGATATCTGAGCATTACCGGTTGCCTGGGGTTGCTGCTGACTCACTGCTGAATCAGAAACCACTGCCCTGTCCATTGCAATAAGTTGTTGTCCGACTATACTGTTTTTCCCTTCAGGCGATGCTGCATTTTTACCCTGCCGCATCGTCGGTAACAACTCTACAATCCCCCTAGCAGGAGATTTAAGTTGTCCATTCACAGCGGCAGTAGTTTGAATTACAGTTTTTTTCTCACCAGCACCAACTGTTGAGACTTGCGGTATTGCCCCCGATAAGGAACCCCCTATTATCGGTGCGGTACCCAATAAAGCGCTGGAAACGGAACCCTTGCCATCCACTAACAGCTTTTTGTCTTTTTCGTCCTGTTCCGGTGAATCAGCCTGCTCTTTAGAATCATCCGAATTCGCTTTCCCTTTAGCTGAAGAATTCTTTGCCGTCGGTGATGATTCCCTGGCAGCACTCAAAATGCCGGCAAAACTTTGATCGGTTTTAGCAGCTTCTTCCGTAGATTGGAAACCAGAACCTTTGTCAGATAATGCTGTTTTCGAAGTCTGAATTTTTATTGGAATCATAGCCGCCATCGCATTCATTATTTCACCTCCTTTCCCAGTTCATTTATAATAAAAGGCTGATACTATCTGCCTCTCATCATCGATTGGGTCAAACGAGCAGCACGGCTGCTATCCATCAATGCCAAAATTTTAGCCACCTGCTCATCTTCCATTTTACTTAAAATCGCAATTACAGTATTGTCATCCATTTTATTCAAAATACTAACGGCCTCTTCCGGTTTCATGGCACCATATAACCTAGCCATTTTAGAAATTCGTTTATTTTCTTCCTGCTGCAGTTTCTGCATGGCCAATTTTTCCTGTTTTTCTTTTTCCGGATCCACCGGGATTGGCGCAACCGGTGCAAGAGGCAGCGCCGGCTCCACCGGCTGCAGCCCGGGAACTTGATTCTCGTCCGGCAAGCCGTCTAAATCCACCGGTTCAAAGTTAGTCTGTGGTTTGGTAAAGTATTGACCGATAATTGGGTAATTATATAATTTCCAATTATTTCCCATTCCTTGTAAATCCACTAATTTTAAATAAACGCCTGCAGCAAAACCAAGCCCGCTAAGAATAACTAAAACTAAAACAACAATTCCTATTTTAAAAAATACTCTGGAAGATTTTTTTGGAGGGGAAACGGATTTTTCTTTTTCTGCAAGTTTTGCATTTTTTTCGGCCATCTTCTATGTTAACCCACCTTGCCTAAATTGCGATGCATTCTCAGATAAAATAATATAATGATCACACTATTGATTATATAAGGACAGCACCTTTGCCACATACGACTGGGTTTCCGAATAGGGCGGAACTCCGCCGTAATTTTTTACAGCCTGCGGCCCGGCGTTATAAGCGGCGACCGCTTTAGTCATATCCCCATTAAACTCAGTCAGAAGCTGTCCCAGATATTGTACTCCCCCGTCGATGTTTTCCCGGGGATCCCGAATATTGCGGACACCCAGAGATTGGGCAGTTGACGGCATAAGCTGCATAACTCCTACCGCACCGGCAGAAGAAACCGCATCGGGAGACAAATTGGACTCTGCCGTAGCCACGGCCAACGCCAGCTTGGGATCCACACCATATTTTTTTGCCGCTAAATAAAGCATTTTTTTAATATCACTATCGTTAGCCGCGGTAGAAACTGAACTTGAAGTAATAGCTTGTCCCTGTGCTCCCGCCAAAGCCTGGGGAAAATTGCCGCTGGAGTTACTGCTGCTGGATCCTATTGAGCGTGAAAAGCGCTGCTCAATAGTATGAATCCGCTGTATTACTTGTGTCATTCCATCCATCTAATCACCTGACCCTGTTTTTCGCGCATATTGCTGAGCGCCAATTTCATCAAGACATTTCTGTTCTTCCTGTAAAACTGTGATTTGATATTGCTGAAACCGTTTTTCCCGTAACTTTTCTACGGCCTCACAGTTTTTCGCCGCTTCTTCGAAAATTTGAAGACATTCCTGGCGATTCTTTTCCGCTGCGGCAACAAAATCCTTTTGCCGCAAAATGTCCTTATTTATTTTATCGATATAATTGTGAAAGCTCTTAAATAATTCAACCGTGACTTTCTGACACTGGCGCTGGCAAAAAAGCTTTTGATATTGCGACAATTCTTCTTCAAATTTAGTAAGAACCTTAACCTCTTTATGATATTGCAAAGTTGCCATAGCAAACTGGGACTGAGCCTGCTCTTTTTTCATTTTGCGAAAATTAAGCAATGCTTCTAAACGGAAAGTAAAACGCTGCATCCCGGTCCCCCCCGTCGATCTCATTCAAGCATCAACCGACTAACGTCAGCAACCTGGAGATACTCTCCTCCATGGTTGTATTATCATAAACATCTTGCCGCAAAAACTGCTTGATTCCGCCAATTAGTCGAATTGCCTGATCAATACTGGGGTTACTTCCGGCTGCATAGGCTCCAATATTAATTAAATCCGCTGCTTCCCGGTAGGTCGCCATAATAGAGCGAACTTTTTGTGCCGCCTCATAATGTTCTTTTTGAACAACTTCCAGCATAACCCGGCTCACACTGGCTAATATATCAATAGCAGGGTAATGATTTTGCGCGGCGATGTTCCGAGACAAGACAATATGCCCGTCCAGGATACTTCGTACCGCATCCGCTATTGGTTCGTTCATGTCGTCGCCATCGACCAATACCGTATAAATTCCGGTAATGGATCCCCGGTCACCGTTACCGGCCCGTTCTAAAAGTTTAGGCAGCACAGCAAACACGGAAGGAGTATAACCTCTGGTAGCCGGCGGCTCGCCTACTGTCAGGCCAACTTCCCGCTGCGCCATAGCAAAACGAGTAACCGAATCCATCATAAGCATAACATTGGAGCCCTGGTCTCTAAAATATTCGGCAACCGCAGTGGCTGTCATTGCTCCTTTGATTCGGACCAAAGCCGGTTGATCGGAGGTAGCCACTACAACTACCGACCGCTTCAAACCTTCTTCTCCTAAGTCCCGTTCAATGAATTCGCGGACTTCCCGGCCCCGCTCACCAATTAAAGCAATGACGCTGATGTCGGCTTCCGTATTACGAGCCATCATGCCTAATAAAGTACTTTTCCCTACGCCGCTGCCGGCCATGATGCCTACTCTCTGCCCGCGGCCTAAGGTCAATAACCCGTCGATTGCACGAACTCCTACCGATAATTTCTCGCTTATGCGCCGGCGTGACAAAGGCGGCGGCGGTGCAGCATGCAACGGATATTCCAATTCAACTCCCAATGGTCCCTTTTCATCAATTGGATTGCCTAACCCATCAAGAACGCGTCCCAACAACTGCTTGCCCACTTTGACCTTTAAAGTCTGCTGAGCGGAAATCACTTCGCATCCCGGCCCGATTCCCTGCATTTCGCCAATGGGCATTAACAGCACCCGATCCTGACGAAAGCCGACAACTTCAGCCGGAATGAACGGCGTATCGTTACGGGGACACACATAACATAATTCTCCCAAATTTACACTGGGACCATGGGCTTCAATCACAAGCCCGATAATTTGCGTGATTTTCCCACTCAGCTTCATAGTATCTAGATTATTGATCGCATTGATATATCGGGCTGTATCGATCTGCTTCATGGCAGCAGCCCCTGCAACACCTGCTGAACAGCCGCAAACTGAGTATCCAGCCTGGCATCCACTGTCCCATTAGGAGTTTCAATCATACAGCCGCCAATATCCACAGCCTGATCCGCCGTAATTCTCAGTCCCTGCTCTCGCCCAATCATCTTTTGCAAATCCTGCTTTGCCTGCAAGACCATGTCAAAATCCTCTTGATTCACCCGGATCACAACCTGATCCTGATCCCGTACTTTATCTAATGCAGTCTTTACAATCGGCAAAACGGCCATGGGATTTTCCTCTATCTCCCTAGCCAAAATTTTACGGGCAATTGCCATGGCAATATCAATAACCTGACGTTCGGCGGAAGCAATCATTTCCTTTGCTTCCTGATCCGACATAGCTAAAACATGCTCTGCCTTCGCGACGGCGTCATTCAAACCTTGCTGCATTTGCTCCAATGCCGCTTGTTTTCCCTGCTGCATACCTTCCTCGTAGCCCTGCTGACGGCCAGTTGTCGCGGCTTGCTGTGTGATAATCTCAATCTGCTGATTTGCTTCTTCAATACAAGCGTTTGCTTTTGCCTTGGCGTCGGTGATGATTTTATTCGCCTCTGCTTCTGCTGCTCCAACCATACCAGTAGTTTCCGGGGAATCAAATTCCGGCTCTTCCACCGGCGTTGAAATGTCAGGCATAGAAAAATTACTAGTAATAATAACCGGATCATCCTGCAGCGATACAGATTTTATAATTTTAAACAATGATTTCGTCTCCTTTGCCACGGGAAACAATAATTTCACCGGACTCTTCAAGACGACGGATTACATTTACAATTTTCTGCTGTGCTTCCTCGACATCACGGATACGAACCGGTCCCATATATTCAATTTCCTCCCGGAGATTGTCGGCAGCCCGCTTAGACATGTTTTTATATATTTTGTCACCCACTTCACTGGAAGACGCCTTAAGGGCCAACGCCAAATCTTTCGAATCAATTTCCCGCAATACCAGCTGCAGGGAGCGATCGTCAAGCAGCACAATGTCTTCGAAAACAAACATGCGGCGCTTGATTTCCTCCGCCAGTTCCGGATTCTGGACTTCCAAATTTTCAATAATGGTACGTTCCGTCGTACGGTCAACCCGATTCAGTACTTCAACAATGGAATCCACACCGCCGGCAGCCGTAAAGTCCTGGGTTGCCAGCGACGATAAT
This sequence comes from Veillonellales bacterium, assembly GCA_039680175.1. Classification (NCBI taxonomy): domain Bacteria; kingdom Bacillati; phylum Bacillota; class Negativicutes; order Veillonellales; species Veillonellales bacterium. The sequence continues at coordinate 70,566 of JBDKTO010000067.1, forward strand.
TTACGTTCCAATATACGCTCCACATCTTTTAATACATCCGGCGAAGTCCGGTCCATAGTGGCAATTCGTTTTGCCACATCCACCTGACGATCCGGCGGTAAGGCGGAAAGAATAGCAGCAGACTGTTCCGGATTCAAATAAGCCATGATCAAAGCAATCGTTTGAGGATGCTCATTCTGGATAAAATTCAATAATTGAGCCGGGTCTGTTTTTCGGGCAAAATCAAAAGGACGAATTTGAAGACTGGAAGTAAGCCGGTTAATAATCGCTACTGCCTTTTCTGTTCCCAGTGCTTGCTCCAAAATCTCTCGGGCATAGTCCAAGCCGCCGGAGGAAAGATACTCTTGCGCCAAGGCCATTTGGTGAAATTCAGTTAAAACTTTGTCCTTTTGCTCTTGTGTCACTTGCCGCTGATTGGCAATTTCTAATGTTAATTTTTCAATTTCATCTTCCCGCAAATGCTTAAACACCTGGGCGGAAATTTGAGGTCCAAGAGCGATCAAGAGTATTGCTGCTTTTTGTTTCGTCGTCATCTCATTTGATTGATACACCTTGTTCCCCCCCTGTTTACTCATCAGCTAGCCATGACTTAATTAATTGGGCAACATCTTCTGGTTTCGATTTAGCCAGTTTTTCAATTTCTTCCCGCTGTTCAATTCTTTCTCTTTCCTGTGGGCTGAGTTCATTTTCGTTCTGAATATTCAATTCCTGATCACCAGGCAAAGTAGCTGCTATTTCTTGCAGTTCCTCTTCTCTTTCCCGCCGCCGGGCAACCATTCGGATGATATATAAAACCGCGGCCAGCGCCAATACACCTAGCCCGATTTTAAGCCACAAGGCGTGAGTCTGCTGTCTTTGATTTTCTTCTTCTTCCTTCTTCTGCTTATCAGCCAATTCCGTATTGAAGGCAATGCTTTCCACAGAAATCGTATCTCCCCGGGTAGGATTGATCCCTATCGCCGAAGAAACCGTTTTCATAATACTGTCCTGCTGGTTTCGATTGATATCGGCATCAACCAGCACTGCCACTGTCAGCCGTTTTATCGACCCCGGTGTTGCCACCACTTTTTCTTTGGTTTCGTTGATTTCATAATTTCGCGTTGCTTCTTTCTTTTCATAATTGGACTGAGGATTGTTGTTAGTATTCGCCACATATCCCGGTATATTGGAGGTTGTGCCAGGAGGGCCTCCCTGGCCTGTCCCGCCGCCTTTATAGCTTTCATTGATATCCTGAGAGCTTCTGATAATTCCTTTATCATCCACCACCGGTTCAAAAGTCTGCTTGTCCACAGTCCGCTGATCAAAGTTAAGTTCCACATTGACCCGGACTGCCGTCTTCCCGGACCCCAATACCTGTTCCAGCAGAGTTTGAACATTCTTTTGCAAGTCATCCTGGACTTTCTTTGTCATTTCAATTTGTGTTAAACTTCCCGCGCTGGTTACTCCCATAGGATCAGCCGGATCATTCAGCACACGAGCATCACTATCAACCACAGTCACATTTTCCGGTTTAAGTCCCTGAATGCTATGAGCCACAAGGTTAACGATACCTTTTACCTGTTCCCGCGATAACTGAGCCGAAGGCCGCAATTTTAACATAATGGAAGCCGTTGCCGGTTTTTCATTCTTTTTATACAAGCTGTCTTCCGGTAAGACAATATGTACTCTGGCTTTTTCTACTTCCGACATTTGTTCTATCGTGCGGGTAAGTTCTCCTTGCAGTGCCTGAAGCAGATATACCTTATTTTGAAATTCCGTGGCACCGAACTTATTTTGGTCAAATATTTCAAAACCTTTATTGCCCCGGGGTAACCCCTGACTGGCCAAATCCAGCCGAACGCGATAAACATCCTTTGACGGAACTAATATCGTCGTCCCATTGCCGCTTATTTCATTCGGGATCTTCATTTCTTTTAGTTTTGCCACAACTTCACCTGCGTCTTTAGCTTCCAAATTAGTAAATAAAGGCACATAATCCGGCCGTCCGCCCCACCAATAACTCCAGGCTACTATAACAGCAAAAATTAGCACGGCTGAACCAACTATGAGATACCTTTGTTTTTTACCAAGGTTTTGCCATAGGCGCAGAGACTGTTCCTTCCATTCGGCCATCGTCTCCACCCTTTCAAGTGACGAATTACTCTATATTATACCTGCATTCGCATAACTTCCTGATAGGCATCGACAACTTTATTACGTACCTGCATGGTTAATTGTAGTGCAATCGTCGCCTTTTCAGCCGCAATCGTTACTTGAGAAATATCCTGTATCTTTCCTGCCGCTAAATCCAAAGAAGCCTGAGCGGAATCATTCTGTAATTTATTTACATCGTTCAACGCATCAGTAAGAAATTGACCAAAGTCCTTAGTGCCGACTGCTGCCGCTGAACCTGATTCGCTAGTAGATTTTCCCTGCACCGGCAGTAATTTCAATGGTGCAATACCCATAATTTATCTTGCCTCCCTACTTGCCTATTTCTAACGCTTTCATTGCCATACTTTTCGCTGCATTCACCGCAGTAACATTCGCTTCATAAGCTCGGGTGGCAGTAATCATATCCACCATTTCGGACACAATATTCACATTTGGCATCTCCACATAGCCATCCTGATTCGCATCAGGATGATTTGGATCATAAACCCTGCGGGTAGGTGACTTATCCTTTTCTATACCGGTTACCCGAACGCCCGAACCGCCATCCAGCTCCTGGGAAAGCATCTGAGAAAATGCCATTTCCCCGGAACGGGGTTCAAATATGACGATCTGCCGGCGATAAGGACCGCCTTCTGCCGTCCGGGTCGTATTGGCATTGGCAATATTATTGGAAATCACATCCATACGCAGGCGCTCGGCAGTCAGACCGGAAGCCGAAGCGTCAATAGCGCCAAACATTCCCATTATTAACGTCTCCCTTTATTGAAAATTTCACTTAATTTAACTTCCTTTAATAGCGGATTTAAGATTGGTAAAATACGTGCCTAACTGTTGAGCCACCGCATCATAATAGATACTGTTCTTAGCAAGGCCGGCCATTTCCACGTCAATATCCACGTTATTTCCGTCTGTTCGAAAGGCAGTACTGTCATCGGTGCTAAGCAGCGGTAAAATTTTATCATTCCCCGGTGTTGGTATATGCTGTTCTTGCGTCCTTGTAAGTTGCAATTTCCCACCATTTACCGCATCCTGCAATAAATCCTCAAAAATAACAGTGCTCTTTTTAAAACCTGGCGTATTGACATTGGCAATATTATTACTGATTACTTTTTGTCTGAGTGAAGCTGCGCTAAGTGCTTGTTCTAACACAGAAACTTGTGATGATGCTAAAAGTGATCTTAGCACGACAAATCCTCCAATATTTTACGTAAAAATATTTTACGCATTTTTATCTTACCCATTTCTACATTCTTTTCCAAAATCCTTTAAAATAGTGGCTTAGCTTCAAAAAATGGGGCTGTCGTACTAAGAAATTAGTGCGACAGCCCCATGCAAAAGCGCCTTATTTTTTTAACTTATTAAGTTCCTCTAACAATCGATCATTCAGAACCTTTATATAGGTTCCTTTCATTCCCAAAGATTTCGACTCAATCACACCGGCACTTTCAAATTTCCGTAACGCATTGACTATGACGGAGCGGGTAATACCAACCCGATCCGCGATCTTACTGGCGACCAACAGCCCCTCATTGCCGTCCAGCTCGTTTAAAATGTGCATTACGGCTTCCAGTTCCGAATAGGATAAAGTTCCCAAGGCCACCTGTACCGTTGCTTTTTTCCGAGCTTCCTCCTCAATCTTCTCACTGCGATCCCGTAGAATCTCCATTCCTACAACTGTAGCGCCATATTCTGCCAACACTAAATCATCATCATTCATTTCATCATTAAATTTTCCGACAATCAAGGTGCCGATTCGTTCCCCTACGCCATGGATCGGCACAATACTAGTATATTTATCACTAAACATGCAGGCAACACCCTCGCTAAATGCGCACATCCCTCTTTTTAATCGCAAATTAGGCGAAGTTTCGGTCACTTTAAGCAGCCATTCAACATAATACTCGGGGAAATGCCCCAGCTGCAAAACACGCTCCCGCATCAAATTGCATTCAAAATCATCCTGTAAAGCATACCCCAGAACATCTCCCGTTTTACTTGCAATGTAAACATTAGCGCTGATAACGCTGCTTAATACCCGAGATATTTCATCGTATTCTACCTTTTCCGATTTCTGTAACAGTTTATTTATTTTTCGAGCGCGGTCCAACATTATCGACATGAATAATCCACCTTTCTCTAGGCTGTTCACCTATCATAATCTTTTAAAACAAACTTATAAAATAAACCGGCTCAAATCCTGATTTACCACTATATGAGCCAATTTTTCATTTACATAAGCACGATCAATAACAACCACTTTGTCCGATACATCCGGTGCATCAAACGCCAGATCTTCCAATAACTTTTCCATAATGGTATGCAACCGCCTGGCACCGATATTTTCGGTTTGCGCATTAACCTCACAAGCAATATTTGCTATTTCATCAATAGCATCTTCGGAAAATTTAATTTTTATTCCTTCTGTTTCCAGCAGCATAATATATTGCTTTATCAAGGCATTTGCCGGTTCCGTCAGTATTTGGCGAAAATCATCCTTCGATAAGCTGGTTAACTCCACCCTGATAGGGAAGCGTCCTTGCAATTCCGGTATCAGGTCGGATGGTTTGGAAATATGAAATGAACCGGCAGCAATAAACAAAACGTGATCGGTTTTCACCGGGCCATATTTGGTCATAACGGTTGATCCTTCAACAATCGGCAGTATATCACGCTGCACACCTTCCCGTGAAACGTCTGGCCCTGAAGAATGGCCGGGGCCGGAAATTTTATCAATTTCATCAAGAAAAATAATGCCGTAATTCTCCGCCAAATTGATAGCAACCGTATTCACTTCATCCATATCAATTAATTTTTGGGCTTCCTCCTGGATAAACAGTTTCCGAGCGTTAGCTACCGTAACCTTGCGCTTCTTCTGCTTCCGGGGCAAGAAATTGCCCAGCATATCCTGAATATTCATTCCCATCTCTTCAACGCCGGACCCGGCAAACATGCCCAGCATCGGATTGGAAGTGTCCTCTACAGTAATCTCAATTAAACTGTCTTCCAGCTCGCCATTATTCAGCTTTTTCTGCCACTCTTCCTGACTTTTATCCGGATTAGGTGAAGGCTCCGGTGCCTGAGCTTCTTGCTGCTTCTCAATACCGCTGCTGGCGGAAAATAACATTTCAAACGGATTCTTAGACGACTCTTTCTTTGTCGCTGGCCGAAAATATTCCAGTATTCTCTCATCCGCCAATTTACGTGCCTGATCATTCACCGCCAGCATTTTTTGCTGCTTGACGATGCGAATCGCAGTTTCAACCAAATCCCGTATCATCGATTCAACATCCCGTCCTACATAACCCACTTCAGTGAATTTTGTTGCTTCTACTTTAACAAAAGGAGCATTCACTAATTTGGCCAGCCGTCGGGCGATCTCAGTTTTTCCCACTCCGGTTGGACCGATCATGAGAATGTTCTTAGGGATTATTTCCTCTTTAAATTCGGCAGGCAGTTGTTTGCTGCGCCAGCGATTGCGCAAGGCTACGGCTACGGATTTCTTAGCCTGCTGTTGACCAACAATATATTTGTTCAATTCAGCCACAATCTGTTTAGGCGTCAGTTCGATCAACTTCATCCCCCCTAATCATAATTCCTCTACCATAATGTGATCGTTTGTGTAAATACAAATAGCTGAGGCAATTTCAATTGCTTCCCTGGCAATTTCAGCCGCCGATAAATCAGAATGCTTGATCATCGCCCGGGCGGCCGATAGCGCATAAGCTCCACCGGAACCGATGGCAGTTACCCCGTCATCAGGCTCAATCACTTCGCCATTACCGGATATAATTAACATATGCTCTGCATCAGCAACAATAAGTAATGCCTCTAATCGTCGTAATACCCGATCCATACGCCACTCTTTCGCCAGTTCAACAGCCGAACGCATCATATTGCCGTTAAATTCCTCAAGTTTGACTTCAAATTTACTAAAAAGGGTAAACGCATCGGCAACTGAGCCGGCAAATCCGGCTAAAACTTTCCCGTGATACAAACGGCGAACCTTTTTTGCGTTATGCTTCATCACCGTATTGCCTCCAAAAGTAACTTGACCATCGCCAGCAATCGCAACTTTATCTCGGTGATGAACCGCGACGATTGTTGTAGCATGAAACATAAAGGTCACCTCCTAAGCGCCTAGATTGGTATACTGACTGCAATCTCTTTTAAATGTCTCCTATTTCCCAAATTCATAAGCTAAGAATGAATCAGCAGCAACGTCACATTTGCAAAAAGCGCCTCACCAACATCTTGCGAAATTGCAAATACGACGAAACATTCAATATCTGCGTAAGTTCGTAAGGGTGTGCTGTGAAGCGTTCTGTTCAATCGATAGATATGGAGGAACTGCTGTATTGGCTGAGTCAATTTTTTCGGCCACACTTTAAAGCGAACTGTAACAAGATATGCTAATTTATACTAGCATAGCCAAGAAAATTATGCAAGAATATTGTCGAATTTTTCTTTAAATTTCCTCAAATTTGTCATTGAGCGCTCTGCGATAAGACTGTTCTTGACCTTTTTATCCTTAATCCGCTGCTCCAGCGGTATCATTAAACCGAAATTAATATTCATCGGCTGAAAGTGGGAAGGATCTGCCTCCGTAATATACCGGCTTAAAGCGCCGTGAGCTGTTTCAGCGGGAAACACAAGGGGCTCTTTCCCTTTAGCCAGGCATAGCGCATTAATTCCTGCCATCAGACCGGATGCGGCAGATTCCACATAGCCTTCCACTCCGGTAATCTGACCGGCAAAAAAGATATCCGGTCGGATTTTCATTTGCATAGTGGACTGCAAAATTCGCGGCGAATTAATAAAAGTATTGCGGTGCATCACGCCAAAACGAAGAAACTCCGCCTGCTCCAAGCCGGGAATCAAATGAAATACCCGTTCCTGCTCCGGCCATTTTAAATGAGTTTGAAAACCGACAAGATTAAACAGTGTCCCGGCAAAATTGTCCTGCCGCAATTGAATAACCGCATAAGGAATTTTCCCTGTGGACGGATTGATTAATCCCACCGGCTTTAGCGGTCCAAACCGCAATGTGTCTATTCCCCTTGCCGCCATTTCCTCTACCGGCATACAGCCTTCAAAGAAAACGGTCTTCTCAAAATTTTTAACCGGTGTTGTCTGCGCTTGAGTCAATTCATTCCAAAAATTTTCATATTCTACTTTATTCATCGGACAATTGAGATAATCTTCGTCCCCCTTGCCATAACGGGAAGCCCGAAATATTTTATTCATATCCAGGGATTCTCCTGTTACTATTGGCGCTGCGGCATCGTAAAAATACAAATAATCCTGTCCGGTCAGTTCTCCGATCGCTTGTGATAACGCCGGCGAAGTTAACGGCCCACTGGCAATAATCAAAAGCTCGCAGCGGGGAATGTCGGTAATTTCCTCATGAATTACATTCACCCGGGGATGAACGGTCAATGCATTCGTTATGTAAGCACTAAATGATTGGCGATCAACTGCCAACGCTCCTCCTGCCGGTACCCTGCTATTGTCTGCCGCCTTCATGATCAAGGAATCAAAGCGCCGCATTTCTTCTTTCAATAGCCCGACTGCATTTTCAACTGCAGTTGCCCGCAGGGAATTGCTGCAAACCAATTCGGCAAACTGATCCGTATGGTGGGCAGGCGGCATGACCTTAGGCCGCATTTCGTATAACTCAACGTCAATTCCTGCCTGAGCAATTTGCCAGGCGGCCTCGCTTCCGGCCAAACCGGCTCCAATCACAGTTACCTTAGCCACTTTTCTTCCTCCGATTCGCCGATTGCTTAGTTTTCGCTTTCTTTGTTCCTGCTTTTTTCGTTTCTTTCGAATTTGCTGTTACTTTACTTGTTTCCTTCGCCAAATCAGCCTGCCTAGTTGGACAAGCATCATTACTGCAAATCGTTACAAAGCGGCCATTTTTAAAATTATGACGAGTCATAAACGAACCGCAGGTTTGACAACTCTCCAGCAGCGGCACATCCCAGGTAACAAAATCGCATTCAGGATAATTTTTGCAGCCATAAAACACTTTACCGCGTTTTGTGCGCCGCTCGACAATCGCTCCGGCGCATTTGGGGCACTTCACTCCGGTATCTTTTAAAATAGGTTTCGTATTGCGACAATCGGGAAACCCGGGACAAGCCAGAAACTTTCCATAGCGTCCGTGCTTAACAACCATATACCGGCCGCATTTCTCGCAGGGAACGTCGGAAACTTCCACCGGGATTTCCGCGTCGCCGATTTCTTCTTCCGCATGAGCTAACGTGGCGGCAAAAGGTTCATAGAATTCTCTCAACAGTTGAATATGGGATCCCTGTCCTTCGGCAATTTCATCTAATTGATCCTCCATACCCGCCGTAAACTCAACATCGACAATAGCTTTAAAATATTGCTTTAACAGGTCAACGACAACAAATCCCAGTTCCGTCGGCTCAAACCTTTTTTCTGTTCGAATCACATACCCCCGGGCCAGAATGGTCTCAATAATTGGTGCATACGTGCTGGGACGTCCGATTCCCTTCTCTTCCAATGTCTTTACCAAAGATGCTTCACTAAATCGGGACGGCGGCTCGGTAAAATGCTGCTGGGAAACCAGCTTATACAGTCTCAGCTTCTGACCTGCCGTTAATTCCGGCAGTGTCGTTTCTTTTTCTTTTTCCTGACTCTCTTTGCTTTCCGTATAAACAGCCATAAATCCGTCAAATTTAATTTTTGATCCGTTAGCCCGCAACTTGTAGCATCCTGCCCCAATGTCTACGGTAACTGTATCATACACAGCAGCCGCCATTTGGCTGGCAATAAACCGCTCCCAAATGAGCGTATATAATCTCAACTGATCACGAGATAAATGAGCTGCGATCTTCTGTGGCACTGCGTCAAAACTGGTGGGGCGAATCGCTTCATGAGCATCCTGCGCTTTTTTCTTTACCGAATATACCGGCGGTTTATCCGGTAAATAGGAACCGCCGTAACCAAGTTCGATATATTTACGGGCATCTTCCTGGGCTGAATCCGCAATTCGGGTGGAATCGGTACGCATATAGGTAATTAATCCGACCGTTCCCGCTTTACCAATATCCAATCCCTCGTATAACTGCTGCGCGACCATCATTGTTTTCCTTGTTGTAAATCCCAGCTTACGGGATGCGTCCTGCTGCAAACTGCTGGTTGTAAAAGGCGCTGCCGGATTGCGGCGTCTTTCCCGACGTTTCACCGTCAAAACGGTAAACTCTGCTTGTTCAAGCTCGGATTTTATCTGTTCGGATTGTTTTTCGCTGACAATTGATATTTTCTCCCCATCCTGCAAAATCAGTTGAGCATCAAACAGGGCTGACCTGGGTTTTTCCCGCAGTTTTGCCGTCATAGTCCAATACTCTTCCGGAATAAAAGCCTGAATTTCTTTTTCCCGGTCACAGATAAGCCGTACGGCAACCGACTGTACTCGTCCGGCGCTAAGCCCTTTACGAACCTTGCGCCACAGCAGCGGGCTTAATTTATAACCGACAATCCGATCCAGGATCCGTCGAGCCTGCTGGGCGTCAACCCTGGCCATATTAATCGACCGGGGATGTTTCACAGCATTTTGAATAGCCGGTTTGGTAATTTCATTAAATTCTATGCGACAATTTTCTGTGGGAGGTATGTCTAAAATATAGGCCAAATGCCAGGCAATAGCCTCGCCCTCCCGATCCATATCAGACGCCAGATACACAACATCAACCGTCTTTGCCGCCGTTTTTAAACTTTTTATAATATCGCCTTTACCGCGTATATTAATATATTTAGGCGTAAAATCATTTTCAACATCCACGCCAAACTGACTTTTGGGTAAATCGCGCAAATGCCCCATAGAAGCCCGGACAATATAATTTTTCCCTAAAAATTTCTCAATTGTTTTTGCTTTTGCTGGAGACTCCACAACAACAAGCGCTTTACTCAACTGACTCCCTCCCCGGCAGCACGGACGTAGCACTGACCGCTGCATTCCGTCACCAGCCCACGCAATTCTAATTGCAATAATATATATGTAATCGTAGTTGGTAACCCATTTGTTTTAAGAATAATTTCTTCAATTCCCAAGGGAGTGTCGTAAGAAAGAACAGCGTAAACATTCTTTTCTTCATCCGTAAGAGACAATTCAGCCTTCTTATTGCGCCTATCCTCCGGCTGCAGATGATATTCTTCCAGAACATCATCTGCAGAATCAATAATTTTTGCGCCTTGCTTAATCAGCCGGTGAGTGCCCTTACTCTGCGAAGAAAAAATACTGCCGGGAACAGCAAATACATCCCGTCCCTCTTCCAATGCATAATCGGCAGTAATCAATGCCCCGCTCTTTTCCGCAGCCTCAACAACAATAACTCCCTGCGACATCCCGTTGATAATCCTGTTTCTGGCGGGAAAATGACCGGGATGAGCCATGGTTCCGGGGGCGTATTCAGAAATTACAGCACCTTTCTCGGCAATTTCAGCCAGCAAGCGACCATTTTCCGGCGGATAATTCACATCTACCCCACACCCCAGTACCGCAACAGTAGACCCTTTTGTCAGGGCGCCGGTATGAGCCGCAGTATCAATCCCGCGGGCGGCGCCACTGACGATGCAAAAACCAGCTTGAGCCAATTCAGCGCTCAGCATCCTAGCAGCATTTCTGCCATATGCTGAAGCCTGCCGCGCACCGACAATAGCGATTATATTTTTTACCTCAGGCAGCCTTCCCCGATAAAATAATACCATAGGGGGATTGTAAATATTGCGCAGGAGAAACGGATACTCCGCATCGTCAATCGAGCATATTTGTATACCCTGTTTTTCCCATTGCCGTACTGCTGTATGTATATTTATATTTTTCCGCTGTACCAACAATTTACTACAGGTATTCCGATCAAGACACCCCGACGACAGCAGATCTTTTTCATCAGCCTGCCAAACCTGTTGCGCACTGCCAAAAAAATCGAACAGCTGTCTCGTCCGCGTTGCCCCAATTCCCGGTATCATTTGCAAAGCCGCCAAATACAACTTGTTCATTTTCGTCTCTGCAACCTCCCTCTTTGCCCTTTATCAGCACGAGTTAACGGTAATTATAGCATATTTCAGCAATGTATACCATGGAAACCACCGTTTTCCTGTCTTATCCCGAAAAAAAATCAGAATAAATTCGGTCGGCAATCACTTCAGCGGCTGCCGGATGTCCTAACCCCAATGCCTGCTGCTTTAAAAAGATTAATCGCTCGGGGTGCTGTACCAGTAAATCGATTAGCAATGATTTGAGTTCCGACAGGGAATCGGCTCGGAGAGCCGCCTTTTGTTCTAATAAATATTGGGTATTGGCTTGCTCCTGTCCGGGAATGGGATGATAAATCAGCATCGGCAGCCCGCGGCTCAACGCTTCTGCCGACGACATGCCCCCTGGCTTGGATATCAGCACATCCGCTGCCGCCATAAATTCATGAACATTATCAACAAAGCCTTCTATTCGCAGATGATGCTGGGGCGCAAGCGGAATACGCCGCAGTTTCTCATACATTTTTGTATTGTTGCCCGTAACTGCAATTATTTGCAACGGAATATCCAAGGTATCGCACAAAGCGATGATCTCGTCGATTGGCAGCATACCGGCACCGCCGCCCATGATCAGGATTGTTTTAATATTGTGTGCGAATTGAAGTTTTTCTTCCATCTGCTGCCGGTCAAAGGGTTGGCCAAAAACCAAATCTACCGGAATTCCGGTAGTTTGGCTTTTGGCCGGCCCAATGCCATATTGCTGCAAATATTCCTGCATCTTTGATCTGGCAACAAAATAATAATCCAACTCCGGATATACCCACAAACGATGTACGACAAAATCAGTAATAATTGCGACAGAAGGAATATGAATCTCCTGTCTATGTAATAATCGTGCTACCAATCCGGCCGGAGTAGCATGGGTACAAACAATGACTGCCGGGTTACATGCCGAAATAAAGTGCTTCATCCGCCGAGCCAAAAAGTAGCTGATCACTTCCCGCCCGAAGAGAGCCAGTGAACCATCATTGCCCCATTGATACATTCGGCCGTAAATTTGGGGAAACACCGCCAGTAGCTTTAAATACATTTTCAAAATTGTATTCCCCAGCCATGGACTAAAAAAGTCAAAAACATTGACAATTTGGACGTCGGCCTGATATTTTAAACGAAAAACGCGAGAAACTGCTTGAGCAGCCCGAATGTGTCCTGAGCCAATGGGAGCGGTAATGAATAGTACCTTAAAAGGTCTGTCCATGACTTCCCCTCCTAATCATGCCAAAATCCGTCTCTGATTTTATAAAGTTTTACTTTCTGCGTGTCAACCGTCTGTTTTAATAAATTCATAGGCGTCAACCCTCGCGTAATAATCTCATCGCCGGCAATCTCTACTAAAGGAACTAAAACAAACCGTCTTGCCGCTAAGCGGGGATGCGGTAGAATTAATTCCGGTACATTTAACTCTACCGTCTCATAAACGAGAAGATCAATATCAATATTTCGCGGCCCCCATCTGGTTACGCGAACTCGTCCCATTCTCTTCTCAATCCCGAGACACACCGCCAGTAACTCTCGTGGAAGCAATTGAGTACGAATCCGGATAACCGCATTTAAAAATTCGGGCTGTTCCTTCACACCGACAGGCTCTGTTTCATACAAAGAAGAAACCGCATCAATCAAAATGTTCTTGTGTGCTGCCAGCAATTGAATAGCAGTTACAATATTGCTCTCACGCTCACCAACGTTTGAGCCCAATCCCAGCGCAATCAATTCTTACCCCTGCTCCGGTTAATTTCTACTTGTACATAATCAATCGGACCAGGAATCGGTACTGCCGGTTTTCGCAGCCGCACCGTAACAGCCGTCACTGCGTTCCAATTAGCGAGAAGCATGTTGGCGATACGGGTTCCTAAAGCTTCCAGCAATTGAAATCTGTGATTTTCAACAATTTCTTTAATCTGACCGTATACAATGCTATAGTCAATTGCTTGTTTAAGGTTATCGGTTTCTCCCGGAACGGCAGCATCGGTATGCAATTCTACATCAATATAAAACCGCTGCCCCTGTTCTCGTTCATATTCGTAAACCCCATGAAAACCATAAAACATCATATTTTTCAATAAAATTTTATCGCTCATCGAAACTCCCCTTTAGCATGCTATCTGTCATTTTAGCAATTCTGGCCATTTCCCGTACGTCATGTACCCGAATAATATTGGCACCTTTGGTTATGCCTAAGGCAACTGTAGCCCCGGTACCTTCCAGCCTGTCTTCCACCGGCAGGTTCAGCACCTCGCCGATAAACCGTTTGCGGGATGTGCCAAGCAACATAGGACAACCAATTGTCTTCAATTCCTCCAACTGCGACATCACTTGCAAATTCTGTGCAGAGGTTTTCCCAAAGCCTATTCCCGGATCAATAATGAAATTTTCAAACGGAATGCCGGCAGCCCGTCCAACTTCAATACTGCGATATAAAAAGGAACTTATCTGTGATAATATGTCCTTCGCATAATTTGTTCCTGTCTGATTGTGCATAATAATGACCGGCACCTGGTATTGGGCAGCGACTTCCGCCATTCGCGGATCACCCTGCAGCCCCCAAATATCGTTAATAATATGTACCCCCAGTTTTAAGGCAGCTTCAGCCACGCCTGCCTTATAAGTATCGACTGACACAGGCACCGAAGATACCGAAAGAATCTTTTCCAGCAAAGGCAGCAGCCGTTCTTTTTCCTTCGCCTCCGACACAGTTTCAGCCCCATGATACGGCCTGGTCGATTCGGCTCCGACATCAATAATGTCTGCTCCAGCATCAATCATTGCCTGAACATGCTGCAATGCCCTATCAGTAGTATTAAATTCCCCCCCATCGGAAAAAGAATCGGGAGTAAGATTTAAAATTCCCATGACCAGTGTTCGATGCGGAAGAATGGACAATCGTTTTCCCGGCCATGAATAATCCCGTCGGGGAAATGCTTGAACGGCATTTAGGACGCTCTCAATCTCGTTTGCCAGCTGCGGCAACCCCCATGGCTGTAATTTCAGCTGCGCTAAAGCTAACCGGTATTGTTTTATGGTTGCACAAATAAGAACGTCGGTATGCGAAATGCTTAGATCCGCTGCCCCTCTGGCTATAGCCACCTCGCCGCCCTTCGCCAGAAAGGTTTGTTTTAAAAGATTGGCCGTCTTTGTTGGCAGTCCCTCTATTTTTATCGTTTTGAATACCGCCTTAGGTGCCATAATAGTAGTGCCCATTTCATCACAATTCAATTTGTTCAGTTCATAGCAAGCCTGCTCCAAATTCTCTATGAATAAAATTCGTGGATTCAACGTTTTTTATCCCCCATTGCAACAAAATATGATTTTATTGTACCATAAATAGTATACAAGAATAAAATCAGCTATACAAATTTAAGTGTGAAGACCGTTATGCGAATGACGAAATCGCGGTCAGGAAAACCGTCATGACATTGGGACGAAACTGCAGAAAAGCCGCCAGCTTAATTCCGAGGCCACTGAAAAAGTCCCTTAGATGCAAAAAAAGGTATAGTTCCTCAAGAAAATGAGGATGCTGTACCTTTTCCTGTATAATTAAGGTATCAAAGGGAGTAGGTTAGTTTATGATATAACAACAACAGTGCAGATTCCTCATTCTCTGGCTAAAAACGCATCTTGCCATGGCTAAATGAAGGTAAAACGGTCATTGGGGATACTGCTTACTCTGAAAAAATACCATCATTTAACCAGGAACAATCACATCGAACTCATCGCTACGTTCAATCCTCTGATTACGCGAGAGAACCGAAAAAATGGGGACGGCATTTAATTTTCTTCAGCTGAAAAATTTTTCCCTAGTTTACCAATCGCCCTCTTCTCAATTCTGGACACATAGGAGCGAGAAATTCCCAACATCTGTGCAATGTCCCTCTGCGTTTTTCGACTGCCATCCGGCATTCCAAAACGCATCTCTAACACCCACTTCTCCCGGCCGCTAAGACGGTTGATCTGCTTATTCAGTCGTTCACATTCACACTGATTTTCCACAGTTTCCGCAACCACATCAGGTGCCGTTCCCAATACATCAATTAAAGTTATCTCATTTCCTCCATGTATTTATCCGTATATTTTTATTGCATCATTACTATATTCGTTGTGGAATTTTACTTCCTTTGTAACATACAAAACCGTTACCATCAAGTACCGTACGTAACATGCTTCTCCGGAAGAATATTATTCCGCTGCCTTAGCGTCGTGTGAAATAGGGAGCAATCTTTGCGTTTTGACTGTCTACTTCGCGGGGGACGCCGCACCCTAGTTTTGTATAATTTTATGTGTTAGTTTGTTTAGTGACATAAATAAATTTTAACACGCAATCCTCAGGCTGTTTAGTCTGGGGATTATTTTTTTCATAAAAAGGCTGCTGCATCTAAGCAGGTTAATTTCTGCTTAGTGCAACAGCCCCTTTTTAAGTAGTTTATCTTATTATCTAGGAAAGCGCAGCGGTTTTCCAGGTTAAAAAAATTTATTGACATTCGAGATGACAGATATACGGCTTGAATAGCGCCTGTCATGCGGTCTCAATTTGGTCATCTGTCTGCAAGCCTAATTTTGCGATTGCCTGTTCGCGCATCTTATATTTCATAATCTTTCCGGCGGCATTCATCGGGAATTCAGTAACAAAATCAATGTAGCGGGGAGTTTTATGTTTGGCCATATGAGAACGAATATAATCCTTAAGTTCGTCCTCAGTTATTGTCATTCCCTCTTTGAGAATCACACACGCCATAATTTCCTCACCATACTGCTTGTCTGGCACGCCTATTACCTGAACATCCTTGATTTTAGGATGTGTATAGATAAAATCCTCAATTTCCTTAGGGTAGATATTTTCACCACCTCGTATGATCATGTCCTTGATACGCCCGGTAATTTTATAGTATCCATTTTCGTCACGCCTTGCCAAATCGCCGGTGTGAAGCCATCCATCTTTATCAATTGCAGCTGCTGTTGCTTCGGGCATTTTGTAATAACCCTTCATGATGTTGTAACCGCGGGCTATAAACTCGCCGTCCACATTGTCGGGTAAATCGTTACCGCTCTCGGGATCGACAATCTTGCACTCAACGCCAGGCAGCGGACGGCCTACGGTATTAACTCGCAAAGCAACAGAATCATCCACGCGGCTTTGGGTACAACCGGGTGCAGATTCGGTTTGCCCGAATACAATTGTAATCTGAGTCATGTTCATCTTTTCTATGACATTCTGCATTACCTTGGTAGGGCAAGGGCTACCGGCCATAATGCCTGTCCTCATATAAGTAAAATTTGTCGTAGAAAAATTCTTATGCTCCAGCATGGCAATAAACATAGTAGGAACCCCGTGGAAGCAGGTTATCTTCTCCCGATTAATGCACTCCAGCGATACCCTGGGAGAGAAATAAGGTATCGGTGACATGGTGACGCCATGAGTCATCGCAGCAGTCATGGCAAGCACCATACCAAAACAATGAAACATCGGCACATGTATCATCATGCGGTCGGCTGTAGAAAGGTCCATACAATCGCCAATGCTTTTTCCATTATTCACTACGTTATAATGAGTAAGCATGACACCCTTCGGGAAACCGGTAGTTCCTGAAGTATACTGCATGTTGCATACATCGTGTTTGTTAAGAGAACGTTCGCGGCGATAAACTTCTTCGAGAGGAATTTTACTGGCTATGGCTAGGGCATCCTCCCACGTTAGACAGCCTTTCTGCCTTGAATCAACCGTAATGATATTGCGCAGAAATGGCAGACGCTTTATGTATAATGGTTTATCCGCTTCGGCGGTTTCAAGCTCTGGACAGAGTTCCTTCATAGTACGGACATAATCAGAATCCTTATATCCGTCTATCATCACCAGCGTATGAGTATCTGATTGGCGAAGAAGATACTCCGCCTCATAAATCTTATAGGCTGTGTTTACAGTGACAAGCACTGCACCAATTTTAGTCGCTGCCCAAAAAGTAATGAACCACTGAGGTATATTAGTTGCCCAGATCGCAACGTGATCACCCGGTTTAACACCCAATACAATGAGAGCACGGGCGAATGTATCGACATCATCCCGAAATTCCGAGTAGGTTCGTGTATAATCCATTGTAGTATACCGAAAAGCATACTGATCGGGAAACTCTGTAACCATGCGGTCAAGTACCTGGGGAAAGGTCAAATCAATGAGCGTATCCTTTTTCCAGATATATTTTCCCGTCTTGGTGTTATTATCAAATAGGCGGCCTTCACTTGCATTATTTTTAATAAAGCGTTCCATATAGTTGACAAAATTTGAAAAAACAACGCCTGCATCATCAAAATCAGCAGCCCAGCGCTTGACCCATTCCAGCGAAACATAGCCTTCATAGTTAATTGAGTTTAAGGCCAGTATGAACTTATCAATCGGTAAATCACCTTCGCCCATTACCCGGTATCGGATGATGCCATTTTCCACAACGGAATCCTTAATATGCACATATTTAATATATGCACCAAGGTTTTGTACCGTCTGTCCGGGTGTTTCACCCGCAAATCGGTAAGGATGATGTATGTCCCATAAAGCGGCCACCGCGTCGCTTGCCACTTGATTAAGCAGTCTGCACAATCGGGCAGTATCCGAATAAACGCCATTCGTTTCTACCAGCAAGGTTACGCCCTTTTCTTCGGCAATTGGAATCAAGCGTTTTAATGCGTCAAGCACAACTCCGTCATCCATATCATCGTTGGACTGAGGCTCAAGATCTGCCAGAATGCGGATATAGGGAGTGGAAAGCTTGGCCGCCAGCAAAATATACTGCACGATCTCTTTATGGTTTTCTTCAGCTTTTTCCGTGAACTTCAAGCAACAACCGGAAGAAAGGCAAGGAATTTCGAGATGCAGCTCCGACAATTTTTTTACCGTTTGCGGAATCTGCGCTGCGGTGAAAGGGTGTGCGTAGGTGGGAAATATTTCGTTACCAAGTCCGTGAATTTCAATGCCGTCAAAACAAAGATCCTTGGCCATAGAATAGATATCTGCCCAGCTGAAATTGGGACAACCAAGAGTAGAAAAAGCAAGTTTCATTGTAACCTCTCCTTGTAAACCTTTTTAAAACCGCTCATAATCGGTCTGTTTTTTGAGCTATACGCAGTAACAAAAAAAGCTTTCGTCTCTTAGCATTTCTGCTAAGAGACGAAAGTACTAGACTTCCGCGGTACCACTCTTGTTGATATACAACATATCCACTCGGCAGCATTATCAAAATGACGAATGCAATTCTCACGATAACGGCGAGAAAGCCGTTCACACTTACTCACTTCCGCTTTCAGTTGACTGCTCAAGGGTGAGTTTCTCCACTGCGCCGCGCGCTGTTTCTCAGCAATCAACAGTTCTCTGGAGCGTCATATCGCAGTGTTTTTTCCCTATCAATGCATTTCATTATTTTATTTACCTAAATTATAGTTCGAGATGAATTCACCGATTTCCTGGTTTTATTGGATTTTGAGTAAACTTTTCTTTGACTTTTTTCTGGCATTCCACTCCTATATCCTTTTTACTCTATATAGGGATAGAATAAAAAAGCTAAAGGTGCGGAACAGAATGCAAATCTTCCAATATAAAAAGCTTACCGGCAAGGCGCCTGTAAGCTACATAATTTTTACATTATGGTGCGGTAGAATGGATTTGAACCATCACGAGGTTGCCCTCACCAGCCCCTCAAGCTGGCGCGTCTGCCGTTCCGCCACTACCGCGAATCTTTATTTTATGGTGCGGCCGAGTGGATTTGAACCACCACGAGGTTGCCCCCACTAGCTCCTGAGGCTAGCGCGTCTGCCGTTCCGCCACGACCGCATTTACTGTTATGCCGCTCCAAGCGACATAGTTATATTACCATAACACCAAAACATCGTCAAGCAATTTTTAAAAATTATCTTCTTCAGTTTCAGAGATTAAAAATCAACTTCTAATTTGTATAAAAACCCCATTCCCAGGCATTCCACAAATTACCTGCCGGAGTAGGATTAGGTCGATAGTTAGCTACCGTTTTCTTCACTACATCAATATTAACTCGAAAGTAAAGAGGAACAACCGGACATTCCTGGATAATCAATTCCTGAATACGAAAATAAATTTGCTTACGAGCTTCTATATCCACTGTTGCAATGCCCTTTTCCGTTAGATTATCGACTTCAGAATTGTGCCAGCCGGGGAAATTATGACCGTCGTATCCATTGGATCGAGTTGGTATCCTTTTAGAATGCCATAAATCAATGTTGTCCGGATCCACGCCACCTACCCAGGCATACATTGCCATATCAAACCGGCGATTTTTTAAAATATCAGCAAAAAAAGCGGCTGTCTCTACCGGCCTGATTTCCACCCCAATTCCTGCTTCTTTAAGTTGCTGAGCAATCGTCTGGGCAACAAGCTCGCGGATTTTATTCCCGGCGGTAGTCGTAAGAGTAAAAGATAATTTTTTTCCATCCTTAGAAAAAATTCCATCCGCCCCCTGAGACCAGCCAGCCTCAGTTAAAAGTTCTTTAGCGGCATTTATATCTCGCGACGCCGGTTGCAGCGTGGGGTTATAAGCCCATGACAAAGGGGACTGATCCGCTGCTGCCGGACTTGCTGCGCTCTTTAATACACTGCTGATAATAGCCCGACGATCAAGTGCCAGAACAATGGCCTGACGCACCCGTACATCCTGGAAAATGGGGGTGTCCAGGTTGTAATCCAAATGCTCCCAAATCATATTGGGCGTAATCACTGTGTTCATTCCAGCAACGGTTTTCACCTGATCCAATTGAGCAAAGTGAATATTGGTTACAAGATCAACTTCTCCTGCTTTTAGTTGCGTCAATAAAACATTAGGATCCGGTATCACCTTGTAAATAATTCCATCCAATTTTGGTTTCCCGCGAAAATAAGCAGGATTTGCCTCCAGTACAACCGCCTCGGCAACACGCCATTCTTTAAATTTAAACGGTCCTGTTCCAACCGGTGCACGATTGAACGATGCTTTATTAATATCCTCCTCAGCTCCCAAAAGATGCTGCGGCAAAATTGTGGAAAACAAGGTTAGATAAGGCGCATAATATTCGCGAAAATGAATAACCACCGTATATGGATCGGGAGTGTCAATCGAAGCAATTTTGTCATAGCCCTCCCGCTGCACAATATTCACTTTCCGATTCATGATGATCTGCCAGGTGAATTTCACATCGGCCGCGGTAAATGGTGCTCCATCATGCCAGCTGACTCCCTGATGAAGTCGATAGGTTATTGTGCGCCCATCGGGACTGACCCCGCCGTTTTGCACGGTCGGGATGTCTAACGCTAAATCCGGTATCCATTCTCCCTTGTCATTAGTAATCACTAAACCGCTAAATATCAGGCTGCTGACCTCGGCCGTAGCTAGTACATCGGACAACAATGGATTCAATGTGTTTGGCTCCTGTAAGCTGCCGAAAGTTAACTGGCCGCCGGTTTTTATCTCTTTCGCCGGATTCTGCGGTAAAGCTTTTTGTCCACAGCCGGTCATGAGTACAATATTAACTAAGAGAATCGCAAGCATAAAAATAGTTCGGATACGCAATTTATCTCCTCCCAAATGCCATAAAAACTCGTAACAGATTCCACACTATTTTATATATAATTCTTTGTAATGCTGCCTACTGTTTAGCACCCTTATAACATATTCCCTGGTTTCCTGAAATGGTATTTGGTTTACATCAGAAAAAGACATCGTCCATCCATACTGGCGCATCCATTGTTTTACATTCCCCCGCCCGCCATTATAAGCTGCCAGCACCAAAATTTCGTTATTATTAAATTCTTTTTTCAATGATGCCAGATACCAGGTTCCCAGCCGGATACTCACTTCCGGATTTTCCAGATCCCTCGTAGAAAAATTAGGGTAATCCATTTGATCTGCAACCCATTGGGCAGTCTCCGGCATCAATTGCATCAATCCCATTGCCCCTTTGGGCGAGCGGGCCTGATTATTGAATTTACTTTCAGTTCGTATCACTGCTGCCACCAAAAAAGGATCGATATGATTTCTAGCAGCATAATGATAAACAAGACTCTGATAAGGAAATGGATAAGAATATTTTTTTTGGAACCAGTGACTGTTATAACCGAAGTAACCGAAAAATAAAGAAACTAGTAAGCCAAATACCAGGATTCTCATCCAGGTTAGCATATGCAAAACAGATCACTCCACAATACAAAATCAAAATCATTCAATTGTACACATCGCTGTTTTTTTCTCCAGCCGCTGCCAATTTTCCCATACCTGCCGGCGAGTAGCAGCCAAATCACCGTTATTATCAATTATAACATTGGCAAGCCGGACCTTTTCCGTTAGTTGCATTTGAGAATGGATCCTTGCCAATGCCTGCTCAGCAGAAAGGCAGTTTCGCTTTATCAACCGCTGTAGCTGCACTGAATCATCCACGTAAACGACCCATACTTCATCAGTCAGCTTTTGCCAGCCAACTTCAAATAAAAGCGGCACATCCAAAACTACAATTTGTTTTCCCTGTTGGCTTGCAGTTTTGATTTCTGCCAAAACCCTTGCTTTAATATTCGGATGTACAATATCTTCCAGATGCTGTCGCGCAGTTTTATCATTAAATACGATATCTCCTAATTT
Source organism: Veillonellales bacterium (assembly GCA_039680175.1). Taxonomy (NCBI): domain Bacteria; kingdom Bacillati; phylum Bacillota; class Negativicutes; order Veillonellales; species Veillonellales bacterium. The sequence goes on from JBDKTO010000067.1 coordinate 92,399, forward strand.
TTCCCGGTCAATACTGCCGTCCGGCAGTAGGATGGATGGCCCAAATCGGGCCATAATTTCTAGCCATGCCGGCTGTTTTGGTAAAACCACAGCACGAGCAAGCTCATCTGCATCAACAATATATGCGCCAAACTCTCGCAGCATGCCGCTGACAGCGCTTTTACCGCTGGCAATACCACCGGTCAGACCAACAATATACATAAGTAAACTCCAACCTTCTATTAAGAAAGTAAGTCATTGCCGACAAAATACTATCTTTGACAAGTGGGACAAAAATGAGTTCCCCGTCCGCCCACTATAGACTTAACGATAGGCGTACCACAAATCCGGCATGGCTCATCTTTACGGCCATATACTCGGAGATGATATTGATGCTTACCACTGCGTCCGGCTCCATCCCGGTAGTCGCGAAAAGTAGTACCGCCATCCTCAATACCGGCTGTAATGACCTTATTGATCGCTTGAAATAATTTGTCTGTTTCCAGCTCGGTCAGGCTACCCCCATCTCGTTCCGGGTGAATCCCTGCAATCGCCAAACTTTCATCCGCATAAATATTCCCCAAACCACCAATAATCTTTTGATTAAGCAGCAATGATTTGATTTTCCCTTTTCTATCTCTTAAAACATCGCGTAAATAAAATACAGTAAAATCCGCTGATAAAGGTTCTGGTCCCATTGTCGCTAACCCGGAAATACGCCATAATTCTTCTGTCGGCATCGCATATATTGTACCCAAAGTTCGAATATCGGCATAAACCAGTTGATCACCGGTATCCATTGTAAATACGATTCGTACATACTTTTCCTGTTCTTCCCCCTGGCGAATGTAGTACAGTCTACCGGTCATCCGCAAATGTACTACCATCACCAGCCCATCAGTCAGATAAAATAAAAGATATTTACCGCTCCGGCTCAGCCTCTTAATCGTCTTATCCGTAATAATGGCCTGAAACCGAGCGGCATCCGGCCATTTAATTAAACGGGGTAAAAGCATTTCCACTCGGATGATTTTACGCGCTGTTACCTTATCAACAAGGGTACGTCTAATTGTTTCAACTTCCGGCATTTCCGGCATTTCGATCCCCCATTTATTTTGCTTCAGCCCAACTTTTTCCCCATTTGACATCAACTGTCAAGGGAACAGCCAGCTGTACTGCCTGTTCCATAGCCTCTTTAACAATTGCGGCCACTTGATCAACTTCTTCTTGAGCAACCTCTAAAACTAGTTCATCATGAACCTGCAGCAGTATGCGGCTGCGCAAATTTTTTTGATTTAACGCCCGATATACTTCAATCATCGCTTTCTTGATCACATCGGCGGCTGTCCCTTGAATAGGTGTATTCATTGCTGTACGCTCGGCAAAGGATCTCTGGTTAAAGTTACTGCTCCTAATATCCGGCAGATACCGTCGCCGGCCAAACAAAGTGGTCACATACCCTAACTGATGGGCCTCTGTTACCACCCGATTCATAAATTCTTTTACACCAGGATATCGGGTGAAATATTTGTCAATATACTTCCCGGCTTCCTTCCGGGTAACACCAATATTCCGTGATAAGCCGTAATCGCTTATGCCGTAAACAATACCGAAATTAACGGCCTTGGCACGTGAACGCATCTCAGCCGTAACCTGATCCATATCCACGCCAAAGACCTCTGCCGCAGTGCGAGCATGGATATCCTTCTCTTGTATAAAGGCCTCGATTAAATTAGCATCGGAGGAAATGTGGGCCATTATTCTCAGCTCTATTTGGGAGTAATCAGCAGACATTATATATTCATAGCCTTCCCCCGGCACAAACAGTTCTCTGATCTTTCGCCCGATCTCTGTACGAATGGGGATATTCTGTAAATTAGGCTCGGAACTACTAAGCCGCCCCGTCGCTGTAACCATTTGATTAAAGTTCGTATGGACTCGTCCGCTGCTGGAGCTGATTAATTGCTGCAAGCCATCAAGATAGGTGGATTTCAGCTTGGTCAATACACGATATTCCAGCAGTTTGTCCACTATTGGATGAATACCAATTAACTTTTCCAACACTTCGGCATCAGTAGAATAGCCGGTTTTGGTTTTTTTAATCACCGGCAAACTTAATTTTTCGAACAAAACGTTACCTAATTGCTTAGTTGAATTCACATTAAAAGTTTCTCCGGCCAACAGCTGAATTTCGCTTAACAGCTGTTCAATTTGAGCAGCAATGGTCACCGACATCTCCTGAAGATAACCTTTATCAACCTTGATTCCGCAACCTTCCATAGCTGCCAAAACCTCAATGAGCGGCAGTTCAATTTCATAAAATAAAGATTCCAAACCATTTTCCTGCAGACGCTGTTTCAATACCGGATACAACACATGAACTACACTGCAGGACCAGGCGGCATAATCAGGTGCCGGAATTTCTTCTTCTCTCTGCAAGTTGCTGTGTTTACCTATATATTGTTCTTGCAATGATACCAGCGGATAACCAGCTGCTGTTGGATCTAATAAATAGGCCGCAAGCATGGTATCAAAAATGACTCCACTTAAAATAATTCCCTCAAAGGCACAGGCATTATACAAAATTTTGGCATCGTGGGTTACTTTCTGTACCGAACCATCTGCCATTAGCGCCATAACCTTGCCCCATCCCGGGCTTTTGGGAGAAATATATACCGTAGTATCAGCCCTGCCGACAATTGCCAATCCCTTCATTTGCACACGAGGCACTTGCCCTGTAATTAAAGGAAAAATTACCATAAATGACTGGATATGGATATACTGGCATAATTCTTCCAATTCCGTATCATTAGCAAGCCAAACCGCTTTCGGTAAATTTTCTTTCATTTCCGTTTTGGGGAGAACACTTTCTGGAAAAATAACATCCATTCTGGTTAATAAGCTTTTAAATTCAAACTTGGAAAATAGTTTCCGGATTTTATCAACGTCTGGCTGTAGCGTAAACAATTCCGGTGAAAATCTAAGCGGCATATCACACACGATAGTTGCCAATTGTTTAGACAAAATAGCCAGCTCAGCGTTATCCCTCAACCTTTCCTGCAGCTTTTTACCGGAAACTTTATCAATATTGGTAACTAGTTGTTCCACCGTTCCAAACTCAGTAAGAAGCTTCACGGCCGTCTTCTCTCCAACTCCCGGAACACCGGGAATATTATCTGAGCTATCACCCATTAATCCTTTTAAATCGATAAGTTGAGTCGTCTTTACTCCATACTTGGCCTCAAATGCTTTGGCATCGAATATTGCCAAATCCGATATACCTTTTTTCGTCAGCATAACCCTCGTTCGCGGTCCAATCAATTGGAGAGCATCCCGATCACCAGTCACAATAATAACTTCAAATCCGGCTTCTGCCCCTTTCGTCGCCAAGGTGCCTATAATATCATCGGCTTCGTAGCCCGCTTCTTCTAAGGTAGTAATGCCAAATCCAGTTAAAAGTTCCTTTACCAAAGGGAACTGCTCAGACAGTTCTATTGGTGTTGCTTTCCGCTGGGCCTTATATTGTGAATATTGCTCATTACGGAAGGTGATCCGCCCTTTGTCAAAAGCAACTGCAGCAGCATCCGGCTTAATTTCATCCAGCAATTTTACCAGCATCATCGCAAAGCCGTATACCGCATTCGTATACTGCCCATTGGCTGCAGTCAGCAGCGGCAATGCATAAAACGCCCGGTACACCAGGCTGCTGCCATCAATAATTAGAAATTTAGGGGACATAAGCCCACCACCCCAGATAACATATTTCTGTATAACCATTTTAATATTGGCTAATATTCCAAGAATTCCTCTATAGTTTTTAAATATCTGTCGCTCTTTATGTAATTCGCTGTTATTTTCCAATCTATATTGTTGTAAAATCAGTTCAATACCACTTCCAGAATATTTTCAGCCGGTTTCCAGATTTCCTGACATCCGAATAGCTTCTGCAGATTATCCATCGTCACATATACAATATCTCCTTTTACCAGCCCCGGAACAGCACATTTAGGGCCGCGCACCAAATGGTCTTGCTCATCCCAAAGAATATTTGTTTTCAACCCGCTTGCCACCGGCCAAACCGGTACATATAACGTATTATTCGTCAATACTCCTCTTTCATTTTTCTGCTGATCATTAATCTTTAAACTAAAGTATTGGGCAAATGTGACTTGTTTATCACTTCCCTGTTCGATTAACTGTTGTACAAAATTCTCACTGATCCAACCGTTCAAACCAAACTGGGCTAACTTATTGTATACATCGGCCACCGTAATCTGCTGATAGCCATAAATATCCGGATAAACTGCCAGAGAAACCTCTCCTTTGCCGTTGACCCTGATTTTAATACGTTCATAAGTGACCTGTACCGGTGTACCGCAGCCAATAATTTCAAACAATTCTTCGGCATCCGCTTCATTCATACGGACACAGCCATTTGATACTGCCAAGCCAATAGTCCATGCTGCGTTCGTTCCATGAATACCATACAAAGGCAAAAATCCCATCCACCGATATCCCAGGGGATTGTCCGGCCCGGATTCTACAACGTAACCTCGTCCAGGAGGAATCCAAACCGGATTCACCTCCATATTAGTAATCGAATAGCTGCCTAAGGGCGTTTGGGTCGATGGTTTGCCAATTGCAATGGGGTATTCCTTAACCAAGGTAGTCCCTGAATACAATTCCAATGTCCGGCTGGGCAGATTAATAACAATTCCCGGTGATTCTATAACAGCCATCCGGGCATTGACCGGAGCCAAGGACAGAAATAAAAATAAAGCAGCGTAAACTGCCTTTTTAAAAATAGACACAAGCATCCCTTCCTCGCAAAAAATTAGACACATTACACATATATGAAGAACGGCTCAGGGTTATGCTATGTCTGTACTCTTATTTATATTATTGTAAATTAAGAATTTGCTGATGGAGTACCGATATTTGATTCAGTCGATCATCGACGATTGGCAGATAGACATGAACTTTTGTTCCGCCCTTATCGCCAGCACTAATATTAATAAAACCACCATGTTCAGCGACAATTCGATGGGCGATCGGTAATCCGAGTCCAAAACGATCCAGCTTAGTTGTATAAAAAGGCTCAAAAACTCTAGGCAAAATTTCTTGCGAAACCCCGGAACCGGTGTCGGAAATAGATATTACCAGCATATTGAGGTCAGCGTTTAACCATGATTTAAGCGTTAAAATCCCTTCGTCTGCCATAGCCTCCATGGCATTTTGAATAATATTTACCAGAGCCTGCTCCAGTAAATTTCCATCGGCTGTTATTGTCGGTAATGACGGATCCAGCTGCTTATGAATCGCAATTTTTTCACCGCCAAATTGCTTGAAATTAAGCAATAATGCCTTTTCTATGCGAAGATTCATATTCACTTCAGGAATTTTTTCAACCGTTGGTTTGGCAAACAGCACCAATTCTTTTACTACGTCATTAATATAAGAAACCTCACCCAGTAGCATCTCCAATATATCCCGTCGCACCGTATATTGATCGTCTTTCAACCGTGTGAGCATCACCTGTAAATAGCCACTGATAGTAGTCAATGGCGTCCGGACATGATGGGCCACCCCGGCAGCCAATTCACCCAAGGACATTAACATTTGAGTTGTTTGAATCTGTTTAATGGCAGCACGAACGGCAGATACATCCTGTATAATCACAATCATGCCGCTAACCCGTCCCGTTGAATCTAATAACTTTAATGTATCTACGTGCAAATACAATACTTGCTCTTTTATGGTCAATTTTAAACTTGTAGTTTTTATATCATCATGCTCAGGAAAAGAAAATATCTTTAAAAAGCTGGCCCCATAGTCTCGAAAGACGTCTTCAACCCGTTTTCCCATTACGTTGGCGCGTTCAATCCCACAAACCCGTTCCGCTTCCCGATTCAAACTTTTTATACGCAAAAAACTGTCCAGACACATAATGCCGTTGGTCGTTGTTTCAAAAAACTCTTTATATTCATCATCACGGGACAGATAAATTACTTTGTCATGGAGTGACTCGGCAAAATGCATACTTTCCATCTCCTTTTCTCCTAATATGTAAGGTGATACATAACATTCTTGTAAATATTTGTATTTCCTGCTAAAAATGCCGAATTACTTTTCGTAAAAATGTGACACTTTCTTCTAATTTGAAATTTCAACTGTCGAATTATATGACAGAATGCTAGGAGACTTTGAGTTTCCTGATTTCATCTACCACTCATTTTCGACAATAACCTTACGATTTCAGGTAGCTCACTTTTACCAATAGATATCAGCCGGCAATTATTTACATATTTTATTTATATTTACATATATTTACAATATATAAGCGTTAAATTTTTTTATGTCTCTATCATTGACAATAATCCTTGTCAATGATAAAATACTATTTGTCCGCACGATACGCAACATAAAATGCCGAAGTGGCGGAATTGGCAGACGCACTTGACTCAAAATCAAGCGTAGTTACCCTACGTGCCGGTTCGAGTCCGGCCTTCGGCACCACGTAAATCAAAGCTTTCAAGGTTTTCACCTGAGGGCTTATTTTTTTATCTGTACAGCAACTCAAGAACTCGATTATGGTTCGGTCCTTTCTGAAAAAGCTTCCAGTACTAAAAAAAACCACATCCATGGATGTGGTTTTTTTTAGTATTCATTTATTCGCTTCCTGATTGAAATAAAATGCTTGAACTTGTTTCACATTTTTGTCAAGCTGATTGGATACGTGAGGAATGGAATACCCAATAAATAGTGGCGACGTAACAAACCGGGGCATAATTTTCGCAATAATCTGCTCTTTCACTTGGTAAAAAAAGATATTATAACTGTTGCATTTCTTATGAAAGTGATTTAATAAGTAATGAGCAATAATCTGAATATAGTCAGCCATTTGATCAATGTAAGCCAAATCATCTAAAATTACATTAAACTCAGTGAACCCCACTTTAGGCTTTGTAGTCAGATTCAGTTCCACGCCTGACCGCCTGTCAACTACTATCCCCTGAAAGGATTCTTCCGGTACCCGTTCCTGGCAATCAATATACTGTAACCCTACGATCTGCATGTGTGGGTGTCGAATCGTTCCGCCGGAAAAAGGCCCATGGTTTTTAAAAAAAATAACGGAGGTATAGTTCTTACTTTGTATCATTTCCAGCCACTTTTCCACTCCAAACCGAATAACTGCGTGCAACTGTTCCTTAGAGTACCGGGATAGTTCGGAACAGCAATCCTTCGTCTCGATAATTACGGTCTGAAAAGCATCCTGCAGTACAGGGTACTTATTTTTGATCCATAAAATATCGCCTCGCTGTTCAAGAATACCTTCCAGTTTGCTACGATCACAAAAAGGACACTTTGCTTCCGTATGAATAATATTTTCCGGTTTTAGACTGCCAATATCCGAATTAAAACAAAGATGACTGCCAAGACTGCGCATAAATTGACTCCTTTGAGATAGTTTTTTCTATCTCTTTAAAATATTCAACTTTCGACGTGCAGATACCTGCTAATCGTACTCATTTTATCTGTCCGTGTACCGCCAGCCAAATACAAGGCGGATTATTGGATGTCCACTCTACCCGATGCCGCTGATGTGCCGGAATCAATACCCAATCGCCTGGACCTATGTCGCGCACATGACCGTCTTCCCAACTCATCCGTGCCTGCCCTTGAAGCAAGGCGACCCATTCATCCCTCTCTTGGTCATACCAAAAACCGGGTGGGGATGATTGACCAGTAGAAACTATGCGTTCAATTAAAATTCCTTTATCCGGAAGAATAGGTTCGACAACCTCCCGTTCCGGCAAATCTGGCGACAACTCAAAAAGATTCACGGCTGATTCCCTTCTTCTCATGACTATCTTAGTGATACTATTTTCATAGCAACACAAACCTATTCCGCTATTGCTGTCAATTTATTATAATTTTTCTTTTTGTTCTATATTTCCTGCTTGTTATATTCCCCTTTTATGAAAATTAAGCAGGAAAACGCAATTCAATGACCAATTCATACTTAAATACAATTATGAGGAATACTGAATATGCAATATATTACTCTTTTCGAACATCTTTTGGAATACAGCGTCACCTATCAAAAAAGGCGAAAAACGCTCCGTATCAAACTATTGGATAAAAACAAATTAGAAATAACGGCTCCCTTTAACTATTCTAAGGCCGATATTCGAGAAATTATTCAGAGTAAGCAAAAATGGATTCTGACTCAAGTAGAAAAATTGACCGCTATTGAAAATAATCCGGTCAATAAATCAGTAAACCACGGATCTTCTATTTTATTTTTAGGCAAACCTTATACCCTTTCTATCTCTTACTATCAAAGTCAGAAACCAAGGGTAATAGAACAAGAAAATAACATTTTTTTACAGTTGCCTTCTGCAACAGCAGGAATTGGAACAATGAATCCCGAATTTGTATTAAAGCAATGGTATGTAGAATCCGCCGGAAAAATATTGGCTGACAAAACAGCAGCCTGGGCAGCTAAAATCGGCGTTTCGCCACAGCGCATCTGCATTAAAGAGCAGAGAACCCGCTGGGGCAGCTGTTCCACCAGGGGCAACATCAACTACAATTGGCGAATTATTATGGCCCCACCGCCGGTAATTGATTATCTGGTGATCCATGAACTTTGTCACTTACTGGTACTCAATCATTCAAGCCAGTTTTGGCAGCAGGTAGCAAATTACTTACCTGAATTCAAACAACATCGGGATTGGTTGCGAATCAACGGCCGGCTGCTAACCGGAATTCTATGACGACTGGAGGAAAATAATGAGTGTTTTATTTGAACCAATTTCCATCGGATCAATGGTAGTGAAAAATCGTTTTGTCCGCTCAGCAACTCAGGACACTCTTGGCAACGAAGATGGCAGCATTTCCGAAAAGGAGATATTACTCTATCGCCGCTTGGCAGAAAATGACGTCGGCTTAATCATCACGGCCCATTCTTATGTTCAACATCCCCTAGGCCGGGGAAGCATCCGCCAAAATGGCATCTTCAACGACTCCTTAATCGAAGGCTATCAACGACTTGCCGCCGCCGTACACCCCTACGGCAGCAAATTAGTCCTGCAGATTTCTCATGCCGGACGCCAAACTGCCGTTGACTTACCTGCCGGGGAGCAAGCTATAGCACCGTCGGCGGTAACAGACAACAGTACCGGTATAACTCCACGGGCGATGACAAGCGACGAAATCAGCCAGCTGATTCATGCTTTTGTCGAGGCTATGGTACGGGCAAAACGCTCCGGCTGTGATGGTGTACAGCTCCATATTGCCCATGGTTATTGTCTTTCCCAGTTCTTATCCCCCTACACGAACCGGCGAACCGATGAATGGGGCGGCTGCATCAAAAATAGAACCCGAATTTTAAAAGAAATCATTCTACAAGGCAAACAGCTTATCGGTGACGATTATCCCGTTCTGGTCAAACTTAACTCCACCGACGGCTACAGCGGAGCCGGGTATCTTTGCCTGCAGGATGTGCTATATACAGCCAGACTTTTAGAAAGCTTGGGAGTATCCGCTATTGAAGTGAGCGGCGGTATTCGCGAGTCAAAAAAAGTAATGTCCCAGCCAAATATCCGTCAGCCGGAACAGGAAGCCTACTTCGCTCCGGCGGCAAAAAAAATAAAAGCCGTAGTAAACATCCCGGTTATCTTGGTAGGCGGTATCCGTTCCCTGTCTGTCATGGAAGATTTAATCACAAGGCAGACTACCGACTTAATCTCTTTAAGCCGGCCTTTTGTCAAAGAACCTGATTTGGTAAACCGGTTGCGCCATAGCCAGACCAAAGCTGCCTGTGTATCCTGCAATGCCTGTTTTAGCCCAAACGGACTACAATGCTATTATACCGGAGGAATAAATAAATGAGATGGAGTAAAATTGCAACACTGTTGTTAGTATTGCTACTGTTAAGTTCTGTAGCCCAAGCCAAAGATATCCCCGCCGTCAGTACGGTGACTGTGCAAGGTACTGGTGAAATGGATGTTATCCCGGATCAGGCAATGATTAAAATCGGCATCGTCTCGAATGCGGATACTGCTGAAGCAGCGCAAACTGATAATGCCCGGTTGACTACTGCTGTCCTGCAAAAACTGCAATCAATAGACAGCGTGAATCAAGCTAAACTACGTACAGCCTCATATGGTTTTTCCCCTGTGTATGGCACAGACCAGGACAAAAGCAAACCGCCGCTTATTATCGGCTACCGTGCCAGCAATACGATTATGGCGGTTATTGAAGATCCAGCCCAGGTTGGCAGTGTCATTGATGCTGCGCTGACATCTGGCGCCAATCAAATTTCCGGAATCCAGTTTCAGGAAAAAGATGAGTTCCAGATAAAACAGGCAGCGCTACAATTAGCAGTTAAAGAAGCTGCCGCAAAAGCGGAAGCTATCGCCGCTGCCATAGATAAACATCTGGGCCGGGTAGTCGAAATCAATGAAGGCGGGGTAAGCATGCAACTGCCGGAAAATGATCGGTTCCTTTTAAAGGCGAGTGCAGCAGCCACCCCGGTGCTTCCCGGTACAATCCATATGAATGCTTCCGTTACTATCGTTTATGAGCTTCAGTAACTAGTCAGTCTTTTTACTCTTCGACTAACGATTGTCGCCAAGAATCCCCCTGCCAGGGTAGTCACAAGCTGCGGCCAGCTCATAACAAACAGGATTCCAGCTGCAATTTTGGGTGGAATAGCAATAAACGATAAAAGCCAGACAAAAGATACATACAAAAACAAAGTTTTACCTAAAGCTGCCAGAGAAACGCTCTGCCAGCTTTTCCATTTCCCGCCTAACCAAAACAGTCTGCTGTACAAGATGTTACCAATCGCCACTGGTAGAATGAATACCGGCAGCGGCAGCAGTTGTTGAAAATAAGCAACGCAGGGTGCCAACAGCGAAATCAGTAATGCACCCCGTAACCCCGTTGTTTCAACAGCCACCAGCAAACAGGCGTTTACCAGACTGCCGATAATAAAAGTAGTAGCAAATACCGGCAACGGCAACAATAGCCTAAGTGACTGAAATAATAATGTCAATGCCAGCAGCAATGCAGTTCTGGCCAAGCGTTTATTTCCTGCTACCATTTTCCCACCATCTCTCTGTTATAAAAATCCCATTGCTTAAACATTATGTAGTTTAAGTGCCAATCTAATTTTAGAAAAGCGCCGTACTCGCTAGAGTACAGCGCTTTTCTATTTATGCCATTTATGCCGCAGTGTAACCCTTCTGCCCCTATTATTCTTGCCGCCAAACATCACCCAGGCAACTAAGGCTAAAGCAGCTAAATTTCCTAATAATCCATCCAATATATTAATATCAACCAAAATATTAATAAGCGTCAGTCCACCTAAAAACATCATGCTTTTTTTCAAATTTATGAATGAACAGCGCCGTAATAGAATATAAGAAATCCCTAATACAATAAAATCGACGGCTACCCATATCCAACTATTTACTATAAAGTATTTGACAATCGCACCACAAATCATAGCCGTAAAAACCTGCAGCCAAACTTGATCCAAAAGATATCTGCCTCCTTTATACAATCTCAGACTAAAACATAGTTTATTATTTATTATCCTATCATTGGTCTATTAGATAAGTCAAACGAAAGTAAAAGTTGATAAACACAAATAAATAATTTTTTTACAAATATATCATATAGTTTCCCAATATTGAGCATACTTTACTATAAATAATTAGTTTTAGGAGTGATATGGATGGATTTCTCGTTTACCTTATTTGAACCCCATAGAGAACGAAATGAAAGGCCTGCCGAACCTATTGTGGCAATAGGACCAAACGGAAGAATCGTTTTCAATAAAAAAGCGACAGAAATGTTAAATGGTCAGCAGTTTTGCATGCTAGGGTATGATGGAGAAAATAACACAGTGGGCCTGCTTCCTTTGCTTGATAGAAAAACAAATGCCTTTCCCATTCGTTATGCCGCAAAGGGAGCTTATATTGGTGCTAAAAAATTCTTTACTCATTTTAACATTTTGCCAACTCAATTGGTAGAAAATAGCCCCCTTCCTGCCGGTAAATTCATTGGGATAAAATTATAGCCCACATTTCAGTATCAAACGAACGAGGAATTTTCCTCGTTCGTTCTCTTTTGTGATTTTTTCTTTCCCCAATTTAAAATTCAAAAACAATTTGCTATTTTTTTATATAATGTTGTAGTATATTACTGCAGAAACTGTACAAACATTCATTATTTTGGAAGGAGTTCCCATGTCAAAACAACGAGTTATAGCCATTGAATATATTCGCGGAATATCCATGCTTGGAGTCGTCGGTATTCATACCGGCGCCTACTCTCTGACTAACCCTCTGGTAAATGTTCATTTATTTGCTTTATTTGATATTTTTACCCGGTTTAGCGTACCGATATTTTTCTTTGTATCGGCATTCGGCCTTTTTTTTAACCACAAGTTAGAAGAGAGCTTAGATTATTTAAGTTTCATGCAGCGCCGTCTACGAACGGTATTACTGCCCTATCTGTCCTGGTCGTTTCTGTACATGATTCATTACACGCTTATCAGCGGCGACAACTCAATTTGGCATCCCGTTCTATTATTAAAATATTTTATCTTTGGACTGGCATCTTACCAATTATATTTTCTCGTAATTCTGTTGTGGTTTTACGCTCTAATGCCTTGCTGGCGTTCAATTCTGCGTTACATAATCAAAAACCCCATCCGCAATTTAGCTATTCTGCTGGCAATTCAAATCGTCTTCAACTATTATTCAAGTTACTTGCTGCGCCCGATATTCAGCAATCATTATTTAAACTTAGCGATACAATACCGATTAAGCTATTGGGTCATCCATTATGTCTTTATTTTCCTCTTGGGTGCCATATGCGCTTTAAAGTATCAGGACTTCAAATTATTTCTTGATCGATACCACCGCACCACCATTTTATTTTTCGGTCTGACTCTTGCCGGAATGCTGCTCTTTTATTATTACCTGCTGTATCATCTCGGTTATACTCCGGAAGAAGCGGTAAATACCGACCATCAGCTTAGCCCTATCGGTGTCTTATATACGTTAGCCGCTTCGCTGTTCTGGTTCTTGCTATTTTGCAAAAGCGACCTGCCACAGGCTGTCAAAAGCATACTAAATCAATTGGGAAAACATTCTTACATAGTATATTTGGTACATCCTCTATTTATGTACTATCTGGCGAGCTGCCTAACGGGGCATGGTATTATCATGACTGCTGCCGTAACTATTTTCTTTTACCTGATAACCGTATGCCTCAGCCTGTTCTTTGCGCTAATGGTCCAAAAAGTCAGTAAGTCAATCCCTATACTGAGCACGATTCTAATCGGCAGTCGTTTACAAACAAAGAAATCCGGGTAATAACCCGGATTTCTTTGTTTGTTATTGATTTATCGGCTTTAGAATTCACAATCCTAACTGTTTTCTGTCCTGCTTGGAAAGCAATACAGGTTCAACAAGTTCTGGAGCCAATAACGGTATACTGCGTTTTGCTTCACGTTGACGAATTCGCTGCCAAAACAGCAGCAATAATTGGCAATACTTCTTAATCGCTTTTTGACTGCAGTTTGCCTGCGGATAAATAACCCAGCAATGATAAATCTCGGCAATTACCTCGCCGACAGAAATAGTCATACTCTGACGTGCTTTTAGTTCAGCCAGCATTATAGTTTCTCTGAGGACGATAAACAATTGCTGCAAGCGAAATCCATCCCCATACTGACCGAATTTCAACTCTGCTGTCAGTAATTTTCTGCCGCTGTCCAATAATGGAAACAGCATAGAAAAGGCTTCTACAATTCCATGACGGGTCGCCGCTAAGGCTGATACTTGGCCGACCATCTTAATTGCTCTGTTCCAAACCGGAATGTCGGCCCGTACTCCCGCAGCTTCAATCACCACTAAAAATATTTGAGTTGCCAATTCGCTCTTGGGGTTAAGGCATGCCGCTCCCGCAGCCTCTCCCCACTCGCGAAACAGGATACTCAGAGCATCATCGGTAAGAACATCACATTCTATCAGTTTATGCACCAGCGGCGTAATAATTTCAAACGGCGTCATTCCATTATATCTGATGATCCTATAAAGCCAGGCAGACAATACGCCAACAATAGTTCCAGACGCTGAACTTTGCGGAATTTCGGTAATCCACCCGGACATTCTAACAACCAATTCACGCCATAAGTCAGCATCCTGCCGGCGTAAGGCAAGAATGCCGGTAACCTGCAGAGCCTGAAGTATAGCGACCCCCGCAGGATTGTTATCACACTTCGTCCGATCGGCAAGAGCAAATATACATGTAACAGCTTTCGAAAGTATAAATGAATATTTCTTTTTTACTGCTGTGGTACTAATTACAGTCAACTGTTCTGCCGCATCAGGCAAAGCCTCTGCGGGCAAACACCGAAACAAAGGATGAAACCCGTCCATAATAATGCCGGCGAGTTCCGGCTGCCTGTTGTGAATTGCAACAACACAAAGTGACATTAGACGAGCTGCCTCATCAACCCGGAATAATTGAGAACCAAAGGCAAGTTTCAATAAATCCACCAACTGATAGGTAACAGAAGCATCCCCAGCGGCGATACTAGTATGAAGGAGACTATATAACTGACGTAAGAGCTTCGTTTCCGCCTTTTGATCCCGCTGTCGCCGCTGTATCAGTTTGTTCAATTTTGCAGCCGCAAGTTTAATCTTCCAATTCCACCTGCGGCTGCGATGCCACAATGCTGCAGCAGCCAAAAGCAGAATGCCGGTAACGGATACTATCCACAGCTCCATAAAAGCCCCCGCTTTTCTCTCATTTGATCAACTGATAGCTTTATCTGGCATTAATTTCTCCCTGATATACAATACCTTGCATGGCATCCACAGTAACTATCATGCCATCGCTTAGGCATTTCGTAGCAGACTCCACACCAACTATTACCGGCATTCCATAGCTTACGCCCACAATGGCGGCCTGGGAGGTCAAACCGCCTTCTTCGGCAACAATGGCCGCTGCCTTGGCAGCAAAGGCAGCCGTTTCTTCATCCACACTGGACAGTACCAGGATATCGCCTGGCACAAATTTTTCTTCAAAATCCTTTAATGTCCGGGCAACACAGACTTTTCCGGTTACTGCTCTATGGCAGATTCCAGTTCCCCGCAGCAGGATGTTGCCTACGACATGTACCCGAATCATATTCGTTGTTCCCACTGTCCCCGCCGGCACACCGGCCGTGATCACTACCAAGTCGCCATCTCGAACTGCACCGGCCTTTAAAGCGCTGTTTACCGCATTGCTGACCATATCATCCGTATTGCCGAAGCTCTGACCCAAAATCGGATGTACGCCCCATAAAAGCAGCATCCGCCGCACCGTTTTCTCATTCGGCGTCACGGCAATAATTTCAGCTTGCGAACGATATCTTGAAACCATTCTGGGAGTATGGCCGCTTTCTGTTGCAGTAATAATCGCAGCAGCTCCCAGTTCATGAGCAATCTGGACAGTGGCATGACTAATCGCATCCGTAGTTGTATGCTGCGGCAACCTACCTTTAGCCAGCAATATAGTCCCATAATTCAAAGCCGCTTCGGTACGAACTGCAATCTTTGCCATCATCTCCACCGCTTCTACCGGATACTTGCCGGAAGCAGTTTCTCCGCTCAGCATGATTGCATCCGTTCCATCCATAATGGCATTGGCAATATCACTAGCTTCGGCTCTGGTTGGACGGGGATTGACCACCATAGACTCCAGCATCTGAGTAGCCGTAATAACCGGCTTACCGGCTTTATTACATTTTTCAATTAACATTTTTTGCACAAGAGGCACTTCTTCAGTAGGAATCTCTACTCCCAGATCACCCCGGGCCACCATAATCCCATCAACAACTTTTAAAATTTCATCAATGTTTTTTACGCCCTCAGCGTTTTCAATTTTGGCTATAATATCCATTGCGGCCCCGGCCTCTTCCAAAACTTTCCGAATAGCCAGGACATCAGCCGCTCGCTGCACAAACGATGCTGCGATAAAATCCATATTATTCTGTACGCCAAATAAAATATCCGCCGTATCCTGTTCCGATAAAAACGGCAAATTTACACTCACCCCCGGTACTGCGACCCGTTTACGATTGCTCATCTCGCCGCTGTTCAGCACCGTTGTGATAATATTCTGGCCTTCAATCGCGTCCACATGGAGACTAACCAAGCCGTCGGAAAGCAATATTGTATCTCCCCTGCTGACTTCCTGCGGCAGCAAATTATGATTGACTGATGCAATATCTTTAGAGCCATCAATATCGCTGCTTGTTAATACAAATTTCTGACCTTGAGATAAAAGCACTTTTCCGTTAGTAAAATTCCCTAAACGCATTTCCGGCCCCTTGGTATCCAGCAAGAAGGCTATCGGCTTTCCTGCCTGCTGCGCTGTCTCCCGCACCATAGCGATCCGTTTGGCCTGTTCCTCATGTGAACCGTGGGAAAAGTTAAACCGCGCCACATTCATGCCGGCCTTTATCATCGCCGGCAATATTCCTGCTTTATCGGTACTGGGCCCCATTGTACAAATAATTTTCGTTTTTTTAAACATAACACACTCTCCTTGGCTCTCATATCAAATTTTTACTTGACAATATTTTGACATAAAATTACCTGCGCTTCGTCAGCTTCCGACTCTAAAACCAGAATTTCATACGACCCGTCGCCAAGCATAGACATGACACCTATCGGCCTGATCTGGGCAAGAATTCCCTCGCTATCAAGAAGATTTTTCAGCATCTCGGCCTGGGTACGATTTTGTGCAATATAGATAACCGTCCACATTATATTTCCTCCTGTAGCCTAATTTATTAGATACAATTGCTTTTCTTCATATTAAACTGTATTCCTGCTAAAAATAAGATTATATGGCGAACTCGTTCAGCTAAAGCCGAACTGCCGCTTATAGAAGGATCAGCCCTGTGCTGTGAATAAAGGGTCCCGGTTAGCAGCAAACAGCTACACAGGACCCGTCCGGATATTATTGTTTGCCTTTTTTTATTTCCTGAATCAGTGCCGGCAATACCTCCAGCACATCGCCGACAATTCCATAATCCGCCACTTTAAAAATTGGCGCATTTTCGTCTTTGTTGATCGCGATAATAATATCGGCAGAACTAATTCCTGCCATATGCTGAATCGCCCCGGAAATACCACAGGCGAAATACACTTTGGGGCCAACGGTTTTCCCTGTTTGCCCGATTTGATACAGCGCCGGCTTCCAGCCCGCATCAACCGCTGCTCTTGATGCTCCGACCGCCCCGCCAAGGACAGCGGCCAGTTCTTCGATCAGAGCGAAATTCTCCGATTTTCCTAAGCCCCGTCCACCGGAAACAATAATTTCCGCCTCTTCCAAATTGCAGGATGCCGTACAAACCTGAATAGTTTCGATGAATTTAGTCCGAATATCCTGAGAAGTAACTTTACTGGGAACCCGGATGATTTCACCGCTGCGGCTTTCAGCCGGAATTGGGCGTTTGAAGACTTTAGGACGCACCGTACCCATCTGCGGGCGATGATCCGGGCACAAAATAGTTGCCATTATATTACCGCCAAAAGCCGGCCGTGTCCATGCTACCAGTTTTGTTGCCGCATCAACCCCTAAATCAGTGCAATCCGCCGTTAAACCCGTACCAAGCCGGCAGGCTACCCGCGGTCCCAAATCCCGGCCGTCTACAGTTGCTCCCAGCAGCACAACCGCTGGCTTATAAGTACGGATCAAGTTGGTAAATGTAATTGTATAGCCGTCGGTATTATAATGTTCAAATTCTTTACCTTCTACCAGATACACTTTGTCGGCCCCGTTAGCAAAAGCCGCTTTGGCCAGCTGCTCCACCTGATAACCGACAATGACGGCCGCCAGTTTCTGTTGCAATGCATCAGCCAGCTTACGGCCCTGTCCCAGCAGTTCATAGCCCACACTTTTTGCCTTACCGTTATTTTGTTCTATATAAACCCAGACACCCTGGTAGTCGCGTTTATCCATAGTAACAATTTTATCTTCAACTTCACGCCGGATGGCCTTCACCGGACAAACATCAATGCAAGCACCGCAGGCCGTACAAACCTCGGTAATAACCGCCTGGCTCCCATCCATAGCAATTGCACCGAACGGACACGTACTGACACAGGCACCGCAGCCGCTGCAAGTATCCTTCTTTACATTCACTGCCATTTTTTTACCCCCGTTATATAATTTTTGCATCCATGAGTTTTTTAACCAAAAGCGCTGCCGCACCTTTAGCCGTATCCGCCTGGATCATTTCTCCCTGCACACGCCGCTTCGGGGTAAATATGCGCCGTACCTGAGTCGGCGATCCCTTGATTCCGATACGCTGCCGATCCACGCTGACATCCTCGCTGGTCCATACGGGAATTTCTTGTCGATTAGCCCGCATGACTCCCTTTACACTGGAATGGCGGGGCTCATTGATTGATTTGACAACTGTGATTAGCAGCGGGAAAGGGGCTTCGATCATTTCATAGCCATCTTCATGCTCCCGTTTTATTCGGGCAATACTGCCATTTACCTCAATACCTGCCGCACAGGTAACCTGAGGAATTCCAAGATGTTCGGCCAATTCGGGACCGACCTGAGCCGTATCGCCATCAATCGACTGCTTCCCGCAAATAATCAGATCATATCGGCCAAATTTCCGCAATCCTGCGGCTAATGTCTCACTGGTAGCCAGCGTATCCGCTCCGCCAAAGCCGCGATCACTCATTAAGATGGCTGCGTCCGCTCCCATCGCCAAACATTCTTTCAGCGCGTCCTTCGCCTGAGGCGGCCCCATAGAAATAACCGTGACATGTCCACCATGCTGTTCTTTTAATTGAAGCGCCGTCTCAACAGCATTCTTGTCAAAAGGGTTAACAATACTGGGAACACCTTGCCGAATTAAGCTGTTCGTCTTGGGATCAATCTTTACCTCTGTAGTATCAGGCACTTGCTTAATACAAACTACTATTTCCATCCGAAATCCTCCTATATGGCTAAAGTTCAAAATAGAACAATTACAGCAAAACATGATATACTAAGAATAATAACACAATCCTGGGAGGAGTGTCATGAATTTTACCATAAAATTAAGGCATTATTTACTCATGCTTACTATCTTTATCCTGTTGGTCATCGAACTTCCGATTATAACTGCCGGATTCCTGGTAAAGCCGGAACCCGGCGATACCATTATCGTCCTCGGCGCAAAATTAATTGGCGGAGAGCCAAGCACAATGCTCCGCCTGAGACTCGATGAAGCCGTCAAATTATATAATCAAGGTTATGCATCAACCGTAATTGTCAGCGGGGCTCAAGGAGCCGATGAAGAATCCAGTGAGGCGCTTGCCATGCAGAGCTACTTAATTTTTCATGGTATCCCCATGAAAGATATCTTACTGGAAGACCAATCCTTCAATACATATCAAAACCTTACAAATTCGCAGGCCATCATGCGTGAACATGGCCTGAAGCAGGCAATTATCGTGTCTAATGCATCTCATATCCACCGTGCCTTAGTCCTGGCGCATCATTTGGGAATCACCGCTACCGGCGCTCCTGCGCCTATGGCTCATAATACCTACCTCACGGCAAAACAATATGCCCGGGAAGGAGCCGCTATGGTTGCCCTGCTGGTGTTTAACAAATAAGCGGACTCACCACAGAACTGTAACGGCTCCTTTCCCCAAAATATTTTCCAAATCGCCGATTGCTTCCGGTGAAGGAGCAATCCAGAATTGTCTTTCCGTTTTAATCACACGATGGCTGTCGACGAGATGGAGATAAACGATGGCCGCGCCATGATATTTTGCAAAGCTTTCTTTTATCTTAGCAAATATCACTTCATTCTCCTGGTGCTTACGAATTTTTATCTGCACCTCGCCGCCTGCTTTTTCCAATAATAAAACAGTATCCGCCATAATTTTAACACTGTCTTCACTAGCGTTCAGCCGGCCTGCCACAATCACCGGCATATCGGGAATCAGCAGCCGGTTGACTTTATTAAATACTCGGGGAAAGGCAATGATTTCGATAGCGTCAAAAAAATCTTCCAGCGTAGCAAAACACATCATATCGCCGGCTTTAGTCGTAATTCGCTTGGCGCCGGTAATCAGTCCGGCCACTCTGACCACTTTACCGTCTTCATATTCCCCGCTAAGCAGTTCTTTTATCATCGGAAATTTTTTCATTTGTTCACGAAATTTATCCAGAGGATGACCGGTTATATAGAAACCGGTCATTTCTTTTTCCAGATTCAGCCTCTCCTCCTGTGGTAGTTCCGGAATATCAGGCAGCACAATATCATTAATACCAGTTAATGTTTCTTCACCAAACAAGTCCATTTGTCCACTGGCTAAATCACGCTGTCTTACTGCCGCAGCATCTACCGCCCGGTCCAGCACGGCCAAAAGCTGAGAGCGCCGGGCAGCAAAGGAATCAAACGCACCGCATTTTATCAAACTTTCGATCACCCGTTTATTCACAACCCGCATATCAACCCGGGTACAAAAATCAACTAAGGAACTAAACTTATCCGCCTTGCTGCGAGCTTCGATAATATTTTCAATAGCATTATCCCCAACATTTTTTACTCCTGCCAAGCCAAATCGTATCGCGTCACCATCAACTGAAAAACTTGCCTTACTGGCATTGATATCCGGCGGTAAAACAGGGATTTCCATGCGTTTACATTCCTCAATATAAAAACCGACCTTTTCATTGGCCCCGCCCATAACACTGGTCAATAAAGCCGCCATAAATTCCTGGGGATAATGAGCCTTGAGATAGGCTGTCTGATAAGCAACAAGAGCATAAGCAGCGCTATGGGATTTATTGAACCCATAATCAGCAAAGTGCGTCATCAGCTCAAAAATTTCAATCGCCAGTTTATCTTCAATATTTCTTTCTCTGGCCCCCCGCAAAAAATCATCCCGCTGGGCAGCCAGGACTTCGTGTTTCTTCTTGCCCATGGCCCGGCGCAGTAAATCCGCTTGTCCTAAGGTAAAACCAGCCAAAGTCGAAGCAATCTGCATAACCTGCTCCTGGTACAAAATGACGCCAAACGTATCCTGCAATATTGGTTTCAGTATGGGATGCAAATAAGTTACCTGTTTTTCTCCATGCCGTCCATTGATAAAGTCGGCTACCATCCCGCTGCCCAAAGGGCCAGGCCTGTATAATGCCACTAAGGGTATAAGATCGGCAAAACTTTCCGGTCTTAGCTCCTTTACCAAATTCGTCATGCCGCTGGACTCCATTTGAAAAACACCAGCAGTATCTCCGCTTGCCAGCATATTGCAAGTTTTTTCATCGGCAAGGGGAATATGATCCATATCTACAGTCTCCCCCCGGTTTGACCGAATCAGCTCCAGGGTATCACCTATAACCGTCAGCGTCCGCAGCCCCAGTAAATCCATCTTCAGCAACCCGATTTCCTCAATGCGGTCTTTATCATACTGAGTCGTCAAAAATCCTTCCGCTGAATTCTGCAACGGCACATAATGCGTCAGAGGCTCTTTGGCAATGACAAGACCGGCGGCATGGGTAGAGGCATGACGGGGCAATCCTTCCACCGCCATCGCCAAGTCCAATAATTTTTTCACTGCCGGTTCCGCTTGATAAGCAGCTTTGAGTTCGGCATTGACGGTTAATGCTTTCGCCAAAGTAATGCCCAGTTCATTCGGCACCAGTTTGGCAATACGGTCAACTTCTCCATAAGGCATGTTGAGGGCACGCCCCACATCACGAATTGCCGCCTTGGCCGCCATGGTGCCAAAAGTAATAATCTGCGCTACCCGATCCGCTCCATAGCGTTTCGCTACATAATCAATCACTTTACTTCGCTTCACATAGCAAAAATCAATATCAATATCCGGCATCGTGACCCGCTCCGGGTTTAAAAACCGTTCGAACAGCAACCCGTAGCGCAAAGGATCAATATTGGTAATGCCCAGTACATACGCGACAATACTTCCCGCCGCCGACCCGCGTCCGGGACCAACGGGAATGCCGTTGTGGCGGGCGTAATTAATAAAATCCCACACAATTAAAAAATAGCTGGAATAGCCCATCTTTTGAATTACCGCCAGCTCGTATTCCAGCCGCGACTTCACTGTCTCATCTACTGTTTTATACCGTCCGGGCAGCCCCTCACGACACAGCTGACGTAAATATTCGTCATCGGTAAGTCCCTGGGGAACGGGAAATTCAGGTAGGAGCAAATGACCGAATTCAAACTTTACATTACAGCGTTCAGCAATTCGCCAGGTATTTTCCAGTGCTTCCGGAATTTCTCCAAAAAGGCCGGCCATTTCTCCGGCACTTTTTAAATAAAACTCATTATTGGGAAACCGCAGTCTCCCCGTATCATCCACCGTTTTCCCCATTTGAATACAAAGCAGAACATCATGGCATTCCCCATCGGTTTTATTAATATAATGCAAATCGTTCGTTGCGACTAAACCAATACCCGTTTTCCTGGCGATTTCAATAAGACGGCCATTTACCTGCTGCTGCTCCGGCAAGCCATGATCCTGTACCTCCAAAAAGAAATTATCGGCGCCAAAAATAGAGCGGTACTCCTCAGCTAATGCTCCGGCACCGGCAAAATCACCTTTGAGCAGCAGTGAGGGAATTTCACCGGCAATACAGGCGCTAAGACAAATCAAGCCCTCGCTGTATTGCCGCAGCAGTTCTCTGTCGATCCTCGGCTTATAATAAAATCCTTCCGTATACCCCCGGGAAACCAGCTCGATCAGATTCCGGTAACCCTGATTGTTCTCAGCCAGCAGAATCAAATGATAATAGGATTCCCCTTCCACCGCGCTTTTTTCCAGCCGTGAGCGGGGAGCCACATAAACTTCACAGCCAATAATAGGCTTGACACCTTGCTTTTCGGCCTCCTTATAAAAATCAATCACTCCGTACATCGCACCATGATCAGTAATAGCCACTGCCGGCATACCCAATTCTTTTACACGCTGAATCAATTTATCAATCCGGCAGGCTCCGTCAAGCAAACTATATTCGGTATGAACATGAAGGTGGACGAACCGACCGTTATAATCATCTTTCATTGTATGTTGCAAGCGAGTAATCCTCCCCTGGGAATGAATGATTTATGAATGCCAGGAACTCTGTTTCCTTTACAAAAATTCAACAAAATAACATGATACTCCTGCACTTGACCGTCTGAAACGCCCTATTCTTTATAAAGAGGAAAGTGCAAACCCAATTATGCTTTGACTTTGCAACTATCGGCAGGTATTCTCTTCTCTATGTGGAAATTATAATGGTTAGAAATGTTTAAAGAGGTGTTGTTCCTTGTATCAAATTGGTATTTTACAACTCACCCAGAACCTTGATGACGCGGTTCAGGGGTTTAAACAGGGTTTAAGCAAATATGGACTGCAAGCCGAATTCCATTATTTGAATGCTGACGGCAATACAGTGGCATTGCCGGATTTAGCAAAAGCGCTGATGAAGCGGCAGGTTGATCTTATTTTTGCCTGTTCGACACCGGCCGCCAAAGCCGCAGCCAACCTTCCCGGAAACATTCCCGTAGTGTTTACCCCTGTGTTTGACCCTGTAGGCGCCGGGCTAGTCAATAATATGGCATTGCCCGGCGGCAAAATTACCGGCGTATCCGGCATGGTGAAATCAACGGATAAAATTGCTTTTATCCACCGTTTACTGCCGAATGCCAAAACGATTGGCGTACTTTATCACACCGGCGACAGCAATGCCCAATTAGAACTTACCCATTTTCAACAAGCGGCACAGGATGAGCTGGAACTGCGGGAACTGCCGGTTCATCAACCGGAAGACCTCTCAAAGCTTTCGGAGCTTTTGCCGGCGGAATTGGATGCTCTCTTTCTGCCAATTGGCCGGATTATTGAAGAAAACTTTGCCACTGTCGTCTATTATACCGATGCCGTCAAGTTACCTATTATAGCCTCGCATGCCCCTAACGTTTCCTTTGGTGCTCTAGGAGCACTGGTTGCCAATCACCATTGTCTGGGAGTAAATTGCGCCGCCAAAGCGGCACAGATTCTTAGCGGCACTGCTCCTGGCTCTATCCCTGTCGGTGTTGTCGAGGAACCTGAAATTCTGCTCAATGATTTTACCGCGCAAAATTTAGGGATTAAACTGCCAATCAGTCTGAAGCTGGCCGCCAAAGAAATTTACGAATAGGATTATTTTTACCTTTTGATTTGGAGATGAAAAATGTGATTTTAACCCAAAATTCTCTTGAACTCCTGGCCCCTGTCGGTACCTGGGAAGTATTGGAGGCCGCAATTTCTGCCGGTGCCGATGCCGTTTATCTTGGTGGTAAACGATTTAATATGCGGATGCATCGGACCGATGTGAACTTTGACGACGAAATGCTGGAACACGCTATTGAATATGCCCACGCCCACAATGTCCGTTTATATGTCACAGTAAATAACTTGATTAGCGACCATGAGCTGGAGACGATGCGCTCTTATCTGCAATTATTAGAAAAGTTACAGCCTGATGCCTTAATTGTCCAGGATTTAGCAATTTTGGAACTCGCCCGCAATTTAAAACTTACGGTTCCCCTGCATGCATCGGTGATGATGAATACTCATAATGAATATGCCGTCCGCACCTTGCAGGATTATGGAATTACCCGCGTGGTAGCCAATCGGGAGATGACGTTAGCTCAGCTTGCTTTATTAAAAGAAAAAACCGGCATCGAAATTGAATACTTTATTCACGGCGATATGTGTATCGCTCACAGTGGTCAATGCATCCATTCCGGTGTCCTATTCGGCCAAAGTTCAAATCGGGGCCGCTGTTTGAAACCATGCCGCTGGCCCTATCAGTTGGTTGATGGGGAAACCGGTGAATTAATTTCCGCTGAGGACCCCGGTCCCTATAAGCTGGCTCTTAAGGACATGTGCATGTACCGGAATTTACCGGAGCTGATTCAGGCCGGTGTCTGCTCCTTTAAAATTGAAGGCAGAATGCGCACCGCTGATTTTGTCAGAAAAATTGTCCGGGTTTATCGTCGGGCTATTGATCGCTATATCGCCGATCCTACCGGCTATACAATTGACGAAAATGATTGGGATGAACTTTATAACCACCGTTCCCGTGATTTTTCAACTTGCTACGCCTTGGGTAACCCCGGAGCGAACGCAATCGGCTACAGCGGTAAACGGGAACCCCGCTTTTTCAGTCAGGCAGTAAAAGAGGCAGGCATGCCGCTTTCTTCCACAGCTTTGCCAACGGCTTCTCCACAACCGGACTTTCACCCAACCCTGGCGGTACGAGTAGCCAACATACAGAGTTTGACTGCTGCTTGTCAAAATGGAGCCGACATTGTCTATATCGCTGGCGAAGCTTTCCGGCCGCAAAAGCCCTGGACTTTGACAAAAATTCAAGAAGCTATCCGGGAAGCCGCTAACTACCAATGCCAGGTAGTCGTCTCTACTCCCAGAGTGACCATGGAACAGGAATGCGGTGAATACACTCAGTTCTTTCATGCTCTAAGCAGGCTTCAGAATAAACCTCAGGGTCTCATGCTCAGTAACATCGGCATGCTGCGGCTTGCTCGTCAGCTTTCCAATGTTCCGGTACAGACCGACTTTTCGTTGAACGTATTTAACCATGTTACAGTAAACTGGCTAATGAACAATGGGGCAAGTAAAGCGACCATATCACCGGAAGCATCGCTTGAACAAGTCCTGGCTTTAGCTGCCAAAAGTCCCTTGCCCTTGGAAATGATTATTCACGGCCCTTTGGAGGCGATGGTTGTGGAACATTCCCTGCCTGCGGCAATACTGGGCCATGACGTGTTCGATAACAGTGCTGCTCTCTTAGATCGTCCTTATGCCTTACTGGATACTGCCGGTCAGCGTCATCCCATCCGCATTGATCAATATGGCCGCAATCATATCCTGTTTGCCAAAGATCTTTGCCTTTTGCCTTATCTGAGCACACTATCCGGTGTAACCCACTTCCGGATCGAGGGGCAGCATTATTCGTCTTCCCAGGTCGGTGCTATTACAGCCATCTACCGGCAGGAACTCACTACTATAAAAGAACAGGCTGCCGATTATCGATTTAACTCTAATAGTCTGGACAAACTGGCTGCCATTAACCCCAGAGAACT
The DNA here is from genome assembly GCA_039680175.1 of Veillonellales bacterium. Classification (NCBI taxonomy): domain Bacteria; kingdom Bacillati; phylum Bacillota; class Negativicutes; order Veillonellales; species Veillonellales bacterium. The sequence continues at coordinate 118,575 of JBDKTO010000067.1, forward strand.
GGGCATTGGCGCATTTCGCTACCGGGTATCCCGATAAGCATTTTAAAGAGGGTGATTTTGATGGAAAACTATATTGGCCCATCTGAAATTTTACGTAAAAAAAAGGAATACATGATTCCTTGCGTTTATCATTATTATCATCAACCTATGCAATTAGTGCGAGGAGAAATGCAGTATTTATATGACCATACCGGCAAACAGTATCTGGATTGTTTCGCCGGTGTCTCCGTCATGAATTGCGGACATTGCAATCCTGAGATTACCAAAGCAATCTGCCAACAAGTAAATACCTTGCAGCATACTTGTACCATCTACCTAACCGAAAATATCGTAAACTTAGCCGAACGCTTGGCTCAAATTACTCCGGGGCGTTTACAAAAATCTTTTTTTTGCGCCAGTGGTACAGAAGCAAATGAAGGTGCCGCACTTCTCGCCTCCATTTTTACCGGTCGTAATGAATTTCTAAGCTTACGCCAGGGACTTCATGGCCGGACGAAATTGACCATGAGCCTAACCGGCCTAAGCCTCTGGCGGACCGATACCGCTCCCGTAGGCGGCATTAGCTTTGCTCCTAATGCTTACTGCTATCGCTGCCCCTTTCACAAGCAATATCCGGAATGCGACCTTGCCTGCGCCAATGAAATTGAAACAATCATAAAAACTTCCACATCCGGACAAGTAGCCGCTTTATTTGCCGAACCCATTCAGGGAAATGGCGGCATCATTACCCCGCCTGCCGGCTACTTTAAACGAGTAAAAGAAATCTTAGAAGCTTATGGGATCCTTCTGGTGGTCGACGAAGTGCAAACCGGATTTGGCCGGACCGGTAAAATGTTTGCAATTGAGCATTACGATGTTGAGCCTGATATTATGACTATGGCCAAAGCATTAGGAAACGGCACCCCTGTCGGGGCATTTATCTCCCGGTCTGAAATCGCTGATCAATATACCCGTCCCGGTGCGTCTACCTTAGGCGGCAATCCGGTGACATCTGCCGCAAGTCTGGCCACTTTAGCTTACATCGCTGAGCACAATCTGCCTGACCGAGCTGCTAAATTAGGGAACTATCTAAAGGATGGATTGTACAAGCTGCAAAAAAAGTATCCGATAATTGGCGATATCCGCGGCTTAGGACTGATGGTAGGCGCTGAACTGGTGCTGCCTGGAAAACTGCCGGCCTTTGAACAGGTGGATATCATACTGGAAAAAATGAAAGACCGGGGCTTTTTAATTGGTAAAAACGGACCCAATCGCAATGTCCTGGCCTTTCAACCACCGCTTGTCATCACCTATACTGACCTTGATGACCTATTTAATAATCTGGATTTTGTACTGGCATCCATGCATATCTAAGCTGCGCTTACCCTCGCAGCATTCGCCCGGTTCGTACACTTTTCTGTGTGCGAACTGTTTTTTTTAGCATCTCTGCATGGAAAATATTGTATTGGCGCTGCCGAACTTTTTTTACCCGCTTGGCATGAGCAATAAATACGGTAATAGCTGCCAATGCCCAGACAACAGCAAATATACGGCCAACGGTTGATGCCAGGAATTCCGGTATGGCGATTGAAAACAATGCGAGCATTGCCATTATAGCGATCAGACTAATTAACGAACCAAACTTGCCGGTCTTTTCTTTAAATAATGGTTTCATCGCTGCACTCCTCATATAATAGTTTCTATTGTAGTATATTATTTTATAGCATTAGCTATTACCAGGATTATGCAATTATATGCATGAATAAGAAAGAACACTCCTTAAGGAGTGCCCCGATTAACTTACATCGCTATGTAACGCAACATCATTCCGACTGTTTTACATAAGTTGGAATAGAATAGGCACAAAGTTTTTTATTAATTTCAACTGTAGCCGGAACATACAACAAAACACGTTCGGAAATTTTTTCTACTGTACCGTCAATAACATAACACACACCATCAAGAAAATCACTCATGGACTGTTGCGTAGCATAATCCGTAGCTTCAAAATTAACAATGATTGCAACATTTGTTTTTAAATGGCCGGCACAAAGACGGACGTCCTCATATTTGTGAGGCTCTATCACAATCATTCTCAATTCTTCCGGCATATTGGAATGCACCCGTAAATGCGCCGGTTTGCTTCTTGCGCGTGAAGTCGACGATTCAACGGGCTCTTCAATTGGCATTAAAAAATTTGTCAGTTTATCAAGCAAGCCAACTGCCATATCTCCATCATCCCCCGACACATCATTATATTAATTACCATATTTTAGTAATAATTCGACATATTTTAAATAATTCCTGCATTATAAGAATTTTTTTAATAATCTTGCCGAAATTTTTAATAGTAAAGGATTACTGGTAATTTTAATATTGACAGTTCACAGTTAAGAATTATTCTTTCGTTCCCGTCCCCGGATATGCCGGTCAAGAATCGACTTGCGTAAACGGATACTCTTCGGGGTTACTTCCACAAGTTCATCTTTATTAATATACTCCAAGGCCTGTTCCAAGCTGAGAATTCGCGGTGAAACTAACCGGATTGCTTCATCGGCAGCACTAGAACGCATATTGGTGACATGCTTTTTCTTGCACGGATTTACATCCATATCCGTTTCCCGGGAGTTTTCCCCGACAATTAAGCCCTCATAAACAGCTTGTCCCGGTACAACAAACATGATTCCCCTGTCCTGTACGCTATAAATTCCATAACCAGTCGTTTCTCCCGCTTCAAAAGCGACCAATGCGCCCCGGGTACGTCCTGGTATATCGCCTTTATAAGGCGCATAGCCATGGAATACGTGATTCATAATTCCATTCCCTTTAGTATTGGTTAAAAATTCCGACCGAAACCCGATAAGCCCGCGAGCCGGAATTGTAAATTCCATCCGCAAATATCCGGCCAGCTCTGTCATATTGACTAAATCAGCCTTTCTGGTTCCCAGTCCTTCCATGACAGTGCCCATAAATTCCTGAGGAACCTCAATCGTTAAAAACTCCATTGGTTCACAACGCTGACCATTAATATTTTTATAAATTACCTCCGGTTTCCCTACCTGAAATTCAAAACCTTCCCGCCGCATAGTTTCAATAAGGATCGACAGATGTAGTTCACCCCGTCCGGCCACTTCAAAGGTATCCGGACTGTCCGTTTCATTGACCCGCATGCTGACATTTGTTTCAACTTCCTTAAACAATCTTTCCCGCAGGTGACGGGATGTTACAAACTGACCTTCTCTTCCGGCAAAAGGACTATTGTTTACACTAAAAGTCATCAATAAGGTTGGCTCATCAATATTAATGCTGGGCAATGCCTCAGGATGTTCCGAATCGGCGATGGTTTCACCAATATTCACGTTTTCCAAGCCGGTTATGGCGACAATCTCGCCTAAAGCAGCTTCCTGTGCTTCCACTCGCTTTAAGCCTTCATACGTATATAACCGGCCAATCTTCGCCTTGGTCTGGGTCTCGCCGTTTAAAATTGAAACATTCTGGCCGTAAAACACCCGGCCGCGAATAATTCTGCCAATGGCAATTCTCCCCACATAATCATCATAATCCAACGTAGTAACCATAATCTGCAAAGGTCCTTCAATATCGCCTTGAGGGGCAGGAATTTCGTTGACTAAAAGTTCAAACAACGGAGCCAGATTTTGACTGTCATCTTCCATTTTCAGCTTGGCAATACCATCTCTGGCGGCACAATATACTACCGGGAAATCCAGTTGATCATCATTGGCATCCAATTCCATAAACAATTCCAGCACTTCATCCAGCACATCATCTACCCGCTGATCCGGACGATCAATTTTGTTAATGACGACAATTGGCTTTAATTTTTGTTCCAGTGCTTTTCGCAATACATATTTTGTCTGGGGCATCGGTCCTTCAAACGCATCCACTAACAGCAATACTCCGTCAACCATGTTTAAGACCCGCTCTACCTCACCGCCGAAGTCGGCATGACCGGGAGTATCGACAATATTGATCTTGATGCCATCATGCATGATGGAAGTATTCTTCGATAATATGGTGATTCCACGTTCCCGTTCCAAATCATTAGAATCCATCACCCGTTCGGCGACCTGCTCATTGGCGCGAAATACGCCGCTTTGTTTTAGCATGGCATCCACTAATGTCGTTTTGCCATGGTCAACGTGGGCGATAATAGCAATATTGCGTAAATCATTGCGTTTCATAATAACCCTCCTAAAAAAATAAAGAAAAAGGATGCTGCACTTACATGCACCCTTTTTAGTGTCACATACACTTCAATATAATATACTACCACTAAATCGGTAATTATAAAAGAAATTTTTACAAATTCTTCAGCTTTTTGCGGATATAATTATAAATTTCCGTCATCTGAGCAACTGCTTCCGGAATTTTCGCCGCATCCGTAGCTGCTAATCGCTCTAACCGCTTCCGGTAGAGGCGGTACTCTGCTTCCATTTGTTCCAGATACTCGTACATTTGTTTGACTGCGGTATCAACCGGTACAATTTCTGATTCCACAATACGCCATTCACGGCCTTGAATCATTGCCGTATCACCATAGCGGGGAAGGAAAGTCGGATAATGTAAGCGTGACTCGATCTCGGCAGAAAACGGCTGGGACATATCATATTCCCCATGAACAATAAATACATTAGCCGGCTTAGTTTTAAAATTAGCTAACCATGCCAGCAACTGTTCTTTATCGGCATGAGCGGAAAAGCCTTCCAGGTTATGAATTTGCGCTTTAACGCTGATCTCTTCCCCCATAACCTTAACCCGTTTAGCGCCTTCCAACAACCGCCGCCCCAAACTGCCCTGAGCCTGATAGCCGACGAAAACGACACTGGATTCCGGCCGCCACAAATTATGTTTCAGATGGTGAAGAATACGCCCGGCATCCGCCATGCCGCTGGCGGATATAATAATGGCAGGATCGTCCAAATTATTCAACGACCGGGATTCCTCCGCTGTTTTGGTAAACGTCAATTTAGGAAGTTTTAACGGATTATCCTTTTCCTTAACTAACAATTCACTTGCTTCCGTATCATAATCCTGGGTATTCTGCATAAAAATATCGGTAGCGGAAATCGCCAGCGGACTATCAATAATAACCGGTATATCGGGAATTTTGCCTGCTTTAAGCAGTTTATGAAGATAATACAGAATGGTTTGAGTCCGTCCCACGGCGAAAGAAGGAATAATGATATTGCCGCCTTGCTTCACTGTATCCTGCACAATCTGGGCCAAACGTTCTTCTTTACTGTACTGCTCATGAATACGGTTCCCGTAAGTCGACTCGGTAATGATATAATCTGCCTCTTCTACATGGGTAGGATCTTTCAAAATCGGCTGATCCGGCTGGCCCAGATCGCCTGAAAATAACAACTTAACCTTTTTATCCTGCTCGGTCACCCATATCTCCAGCACGGAAGAACCTAGAATATGACCGGCATCCTGAAAACGAACGGTAACTTCCGGCGACAAGTTTAATTCACTATTATAAGCTACGGGAGAAAATTGCGCCAAACACGCATACGCATCATCTACAGTATAAAGCGGCTCTACCGGAGTTCTACCGGCTCTCTGCCCCTTGCGGTTGGCGATAGCTGTATCGAACTCTTGAATATGTGCGCTGTCAGGCAGCATAATACGACACAGCTCTGCCGTTACTTTCGTCGTATAGATAGGACCCTTAAACCCGGCTTTACACAATTTAGGAATTAACCCGCTATGATCAATATGAGCATGACTAAGCAATACAAAATCAACAGAACCGGGATCATAGAAAAAATCACGGCGATTTAACGCACTGATAGACTTCGCGCCTTGAAACATTCCACAATCCACCAAAAATTTTATATTGCCTGTTTCCAACAAATAGGACGAACCGGTTACCATTCTAGCTGCTCCTAAAAAAGTTAGCCGCATTTTTCTACTCCTTTATTGAGTTTTAGTACTTTATTCCACATCAGAATACATTTTCCTGCCTAAAATTCAGCCCGACCGCCACGCTTTACGATTCTGCTTGGAAAATAAGAACGGAACGGGGCTTAAAAGCCTCGTTCCGTTCTCATGCATTATTCCCCTAAAATTCGCACTTCCGGCTGTAGCTTTACGCCGGATTTTTCATAAACACGACGCTGGACCTCCTCGATTAGCGACAATACATCCTGAGCGGTTGCCCCTCCGGCATTGACGATAAACCCGGCGTGTTTTATTGAAACTTGTGCTCCGCCGATCTTAAGACCTTTTAACCCGGCCTGATCAATCAACGTTCCTGCATAGTGACCGGCCGGCCGTTTAAAAGTGCTGCCTGCACTCGGCATCTCCACCGGCTGCTTTGTCTTCCGCTTAAGGGTGTAATCGCCCATTTTCGTATGAATATGAGTATGCTCGCCCTTGTATAATGACAGCTCCACTTCACAAATCACACAACCGTTATGTTGGAAGATACTATGTCGATAAGAAAACCCGCTCTCGCTTTTGTTAAACCGCTGCATTCTTCCATCCGGACATACTGCCGATACAGCCGAAACCACACCGCCCATTTCACCTTCATAAGCACCGGCATTCATAAAAACAGCTCCACCTATGCTGCCGGGAATACCGACAGCAAATTCCATTCCACCTAGTCCCTGCTCAGCCGCATAACGGGATACCCGCGCTAGTAAGGCCCCTGCACCGGCAATGACTGTAGTGCCTGCATGTCTGACATATCCCATGTCCCTGCCAAATTTTATTACCATGCCGCGAATCCCTTTATCTCTAACCAAAATATTTGATCCATTTCCCAGAACAATAACGGGAACTTCACACTTCTTGGCAATATCCAATGCCGCCGCTACTTCTCCGACAGAAGCCGGCAACACCAAAAAGTCAGCCGGCCCGCCTATTCTAAAAGTAGTATGGCGAGACATAAGTTCATCAGTCAACAATCGCTGCGGCGGTATAACTGTTTGTAATTGTAGTAAAAATTCTTTCGGCCAACTATTCTTTTGCAAAAAAATCCAATCCTTCGGCAACAGACTCGCCAATAATTTTGTACAGATCTGCCATCACACGCTGAAACCGCATATGGGCCTGCAGGAAATCCCGTGCTTTACTGTTATAGGCTAATAAATCATACATCTTTTGCAGTTGTTCTGTCTTGGCTTTATCTTCCGCTTTGCCTGACATTCTTTCATACTCAATTTCCATTTGCTTAGCAACGAAATCTTTCACCATTTTTTTTGCTGTCGCGTCATCCTCGATTCCCTGTTTCGCAGCCAAAAAGGCACAGTACTCCTCAGAATTTTTAAGAGCCTGTGCCAATTCATGAGTTTTATCATAAATATTCATCAACATATCCTCCTATCCATACCTTTTATCCTATGCCTGCTGCCGTATTTTCATACACATTAACTTCCTTTTAGCGCAGCAAAAATACCCGTTCGCTGCCTATTGCTGTAATGTTAAAATGTATGCCGTATCGTCTCACAAAACCGCCTATTTTAAATTTATAAATTTTTGCTGCCGAAGAGCCTCATAAACTACAACTGCCACCGCATTGGATAAATTGAGGGAACGAGCATCTTTCAGCATAGGAATTCGAATACAGGTTTCCTGATTGGCCTTTAACAGTGTTTCCGGCAATCCGGCTGTTTCTTTGCCAAAAACCAGTATATCCTCTGCAGTATAATGAACATCAGAGTAATGTTTATGGGCTTTTGTTGTATTAAAATAAAAAGTATGACCTTGATATTTCTTCTCCACTTCTGAAAAGCTGTCATAATAGTAAACCGTGACTAAATTCCAGTAATCCAGTCCGGCCCGTTTTAAATAACGATCATCCGTTGAAAAGCCCAATGGCCGTACCAAATGCAGTTCGCTATGAGTTGCGGCGCATAAGCGGGCAATATTACCTGTATTCCCCGGAATTTCCGGTTCAACTAATACAATATGCATGAAAATCTCCTCACATTTTCGGACCCATTATCGCCCGAATTTCTATTCTCCGCCGATCTTTGCCCAGCGATTGCCCCGTCCTCGAACCAGTGTGGTAAATAGTATAGAATAAAGTCAGGCAACAATCATCAACGTCAAACTACACAGATGGCTTTGAGCTGCATCATTTCCCCACCCCAAGATTCTAAGGCAAGTGCGCCCCACTTCTAAATTTATATTATAGTACAAGTATCATGTTTTTTCCATTCCCAAACTCAGTCAGTAAAAAAATTTATTTATTCTATTTCCCTTTTTGTTATATAATATATCATATCTAACAGGAGGTAGTTCATTATGTCGAAACGTATCGGCGTCGTGGGGATTGTCATTCATGATCCCCGAAATATTGCCGAACAGGTAAACCATATTATCAGCGATTACCGCCATATGGTGATCGGACGCATGGGTATCCCAAAGCCGGAAGAAGGAGTAGGCGTTATCGCCCTGATTGTGGAAGGAGATACCGACGAAGTTGGCGCTCTGACCGGCAAGCTTGGCAATCTTCCCGGTGTTACGGTAAAATCTGCTCTTACTGCATAACCGTTATCATAGATGAGAAGGCGCGATAACGCGATAAATAGACCGGTTGGCAGGACCAACCGGTCTATTTATCTAAAGGCCTGGTCATATTAATAATCTCCGGCTTTTATCTGACCATCATGGGTGAGACTTGATAAAATCAAAAAAACTATAGACGAAGGTGCATTTCGTGAAACGGATTTTCATTGTGATCATTTTATTGACAAGTATACTATATATTGCAGAAAACAGTACTATCACCGGCTTCAGCAAATTCAAACCGTCCTTAACAGCAGAAGAAAATACAAATGAATATTCCCTGCTCTGGACAAAAGTACCCTATTTAGCCTATTACGAGGTGGAAGTGCTGAATAGGCCGCCGGACACCGATAAGCAGGCGGCTCTGCCTTCCCAGCGTATTACCAAATATCGAACCTGGAACAATACGATTACCGTTGATCGGGACTTTCCTTTCCAAACTTACTGGCGAGTATCGGCACAAGGAGTTTTTCGGCATCCTCTTGGCCGCTATTCCGATTCCATCAATCTGGCTCAGGTTATGGGAATCACCACAGAAGACTTTGCGAATGTTAAACCCCAGCCTACCTCTCTTTATCCGGTTAACGCTCCTGCTGGAAACACCCCCACTCTTACCTGGACGGTAGTTCCTGGCGCAATCTATTATGAATTTGAATTTTTAAGTGCACCGCCGGAAAATCCGAACGGCATAGAACCTTCCCGGTTCCAGATATTTTCTTCGCGGGAAGTCTTCGCCAATGGTTATAATGTAGATTTGTCCGGCTATCCAGACAAAAAGCTGTACTGGCGGGTAAGAGCCCTTGATTATGACGGCAATCCCCGGGGAGTGTTTTCTGATGCCGTCGAGCTAAATATTGATCATTCCCTACACCAGCCCCTTAAACCGCTCATTAACACAACCTTCAATGTAGAAGATATGGCTACCCCTTTATATCCGGTTTATTCCTGGATCCCGCTTAAGGGCGCCGTCAGTTATGAAGTTGAAATCACTGATGCTCCCCCGGAGAACCCCAATGGAACTACCCCTTCTCAATACCGGATTTGGCGTCAAGAAGTCGTAACCGGCGCCGACTGTTATGATGAGCAGCCCCGTAATATTCCTGGCATCTATTACTGGCGGGTTCGGGGTCTTAATATTGATGGTGATCCGGTTGGCGTCTATTCCGATGCGGAACAGTTTGTCGTAGACTTAGCCAAAGGCAATTATTCGGCAACTTTTGGCGACAGCATTACTCATGGTGGCGGAGCCGTTTCTTATTCTCCCTCCGATTGGGAATACGATTACCAAACCTATCTTAAATTTCCGACCATTAATCTTGGCAAAAGCGGTGACACCTCGGAATCCATGGTAGAACGTTTTGATCAGGATGTTTTACCTTACCATCCTAAATATCTTATCATTTTAGGCGGCACCAATAGTCTGCGCGGGGGTACGCCTGCCACTCAGGTCATTAAAGATCTGAGTACCATTCGTGATAAGTGTCTGTTTAATGGTATCCGACCCATATTCCTGACACTACCGCCAATCAATCCTTCTGCTATTAATCGAGCCTTCAGCGAAGAAACCACTTTGAATTGGCGGGAGCAATTTGACGCCGTAAATGTATTCATCCGCCAACAACGCTATTACATTGATCTGGATCCCTACTTTTGTGATGCCGATCGGGAATTACCGGATCATTATGCCATTGACGGCTTACATCCTGATCTGGAGGGAAAAAAGCTCATGGCCCAAATCATTAACGTGAACTGGGCCCGAGTGACGCGTTAATCAGACTATCCCGGCGGCGTTTCGCTGATAAAAAAAACTCACGTAAAGCCTGACGATCTCCCCGGTTAATAGCATCCATCGCAGTATTAAGAATCTCCCGTAAATGAACCAGGCACTCTTGAATAGCCGTGGAATTTGTCAAGCAGATATCCGCCCACATATCAGCATTGGAAGAAGCGATGCGAGTTGTATCACGAAATCCCCCACCGGCGAGTCTGATATTGTACTCGTCGGGATAACTGGACAATAGATTCACCAATGCGGCGGCCGTGACATGGGGAACATGACTGATAACTGCAGCGCAGCGATCATGCTCAGATTCGTTCATCGTAGTCAGTATTGCACCGGTCCAGCGAATGATTTGGGCAACAGTATCTACTGCTGCCAGAGAGGCTGCAGCAGAGGGGATTAAAATATACCAATGATCCTGAAACAGATTCTTGTCGGCAGCGGTAATACCGCTTTGCTCTCTTCCGGCCATCGGATGTCCGCCAATAAACTGCATGCCTGACGGCAAAATAGCTGCAATTTCCTTTTGTAAAAATTCTTTGGTACTGCCCACATCCGTAAAAATTACATCAGGTTTTGCATAAGGTAAAACGCTTTTTACCAACGGCACAATTTGCAGCACAGGTGTACACAAAAAGATGATATCAGCTCTGGCAACTGCCTCTGCAGGCTCTGGAAAAACCATATCCACTGCTCCCCGTTCTACCGCAATCCGGAGAGTATCAGGATTGCGGTCACAACCAATCACAGTGATGGATTTTCCACTTCTTTCCCTGATTGCCAAACCGAGCGAGCCACCGATCAGGCCCAGTCCAATAATAGTAATATTGAGATGTTTCATACCAGTCTTTTACCCATGAGAGCGGCAATACCGCCAATCTCACTCATTAAGGCAGTGAAGTGTTCCGGGGTCAAAGACTGCTTCCCATCCGACAATGCCTCGGCAGGATTGGGGTGAACTTCGATCATAAGTCCGTCGGCTCCAGCCGCAATGGCTGCTCTGGCCATCGGCTGCACCAGTCGCCACAATCCGGTTCCATGACTGGGATCAACGATAACCGGCAAGTGGCTGATTTGTTTCACAGCAGCAACTGCACTTAGATCCAGAGTGTTTCGTGTATAGTTTTCAAACGTCCGAATTCCTCTTTCACAAAGAACGACATTATAATTGCCTTCACTTAAAATATATTCCGCCGCATTAAGCCATTCATTGATTGTCGCCGACAAACCGCGTTTCAATAAGACCGGTTTATTAATTTTTCCGACTGCCTTTAACAATTGGAAATTCTGCATGTTACGAGCGCCAATTTGCAGCATATCGGCATAATCACACACTACTTTGACCGCTTGTATGTCCGTTACCTCCGTAACAATCTTCAGCCCTGTCTTTTGTCCGGCTTCTGCCAAGAGTTCCAGCCCTTTTTCTTCCATTCCCTGAAAATCATAAGGTGAAGTACGGGGCTTATAGGCACCGCCCCGTAAAAACTGGGCACCGCCTTCCTTGACAACGGATGCGGCGGCAAGTAATTGTTCCCGGCTCTCCACGGCGCAGGGACCGGCCATTACAGCCAAATGATCGCCGCCAACCTTTATACCTCCCACATCTACAATCGTATCTGCCGGATTAAATTCCCGGCTTACCAATTTGAATCTTTCGGTTACCGCTACCGTCTTTTCCACGCCTGCCATAGCTTCCACCGGCAGCTCCGCTATGGCCTTTTTATCGCCGATAACACCGATAATGGTACGCGATGTTCCTTCCGATAGATGAACCTTCAAACCTAATTTGGTTACCCTCGCAATCACAGCATTAATTTCTTCGACTGCAGCTTGCGGACTCATTACAATAATCATACCCATTTCCCCTTTTTTTTTTGAAAATACAAAAATCCCGTCCCTACTCAGGGACGGGATTTTATTTACCCGTGGTACCACCCTGCTTGCTAAAAATAAACAGCAAGCCGCTCGTCTTCAGGTACGGGACAAAAATCCGATACCTTAGCCTCATCTAACGGTGGCACTCCGGCACAGTCTACTCGGTTAGCCTTTCGACCTGCTACTCACAGGCGTATTTCAGCCAGTACATTCACCGGGTCGCACCACCCCCCGGCTCTCTGCTAAATGCCTCTGACTTACTTCTCCTGCTCATCGTATTTATATACTGTAGTATTAGCAATACTATAACAAAGCAATGATTAATTGTCAATATCTAAATGGAATCAATCATTGTTAAGCAAAACAATAATTGCCAAATAATCCTTAACATGTCTGGCATGCAAACTATCCTTTTGCAAACACTAGGTATAAGCACCTCAAAAAGGAGGCCACTCGAAATGAAACATAAATATCCCCATAAACATTATAAGCATTTTAGTCGAAAATGGAAACGCCTCGCCATCGCTGTTGCTGGAGCGGCTCTCATGTCAGCCACCATATTACCAGGTTTGCCTGCCGCCACTGCTCATGCTTCACCGGTAAAAGCAGCGGCCAGCAGTCGCACATTACAAAAAGCGGCAAATACAACCCGGGCAAGCGAGCCGGAGCAGGAAAATTCTCGTACCGTTTCCCAAGAAATACCCCTTCAGTCAAAATCCCCAACACCGCAGAAATCTGATTTTAAGCAACCTAAAAACAACTCTTCGCCACAAAAGCAGCAACAAGCTGAAAACAATAGGCAAACCAGACAAAAGGCAGAAGACAATACAAACACTCCCACTAAAGTTAACAACAATCCTGACAAGGCTGACGATATAGCTGCATCACCAGTTGAAAAAACAACTAAAAAAAGCACTCCGCCAGCGGAATCAAAAAATAATAGCAGCAAAGAAAATCCTGCTGCATCCGAGAATACTCCAACTAACTACAAAGACGTATTGGATATTACGGCAACCGCTTATGCGCCGGGCCCTCACGATAATGAACAGTGGGGCAGCAAGACCTATAGCGGTACTGAAGTTCGTCCTGGTATAATTGCCGTGGATCCCAAAATTATTCCCCTGGGCTCCCGCGTATATATCCAGTATCCTGATGGCCATGGTACCTATGCAACAGCAGAAGATACCGGCGGTGCCATTAAAGGGAACCGTATTGACATCGCAAAATGGTCTGTAGGTGAAGCAGAAGATTTTGGCATCCAACAGGTAAAAGTATACATTCTGGATAAGCCTAACGAAGCCTAAGACTGCAAACGCCCTGAATTAGTTGGAAAAAAGGCTGACTCTGTCTCCATCATACAGCCGATACTCTAGTTTACTTTTTTTACCATTCACCATGATTAACTGTATCTCAGCAGCTTCAATCTCCATTTCATTCAACAGTTCCGCAATACTAATATCATCCTCTACATCCACTGTAACAGCACCGCTGGAACTGGAAGGCACATGCCTTTTTAGCGTATTATACAAATGTACTTCTATGACCATAACGTCCTCCCATATTGCCAAGCCCATCTAGCATTTTCCCTCTTATTTAGATACGTTCGTTAAAATACCAAAATATTCCTTCTGTAATTTATAAAAAATTAGTTCTCCGTCAACTAATTCTAAAACCATCTTCGACTGCTGCTTTACAAAATCATCTACCCATCTTCCCCGTTTCTGGAGTATACTGGATAAAAAGGTATTTAAAAAATTTTGAAATCATTAAGGGGAGGCTGTTTATGATGAGTACCTTAAAATTCTTCGGCCATTCGTGTTTCCAAGTCAACAATAGCAATATATCTTTACTTTTTGATCCTTTTTTGGCCGACAATCCTTTTCAAATTGCTCAGCCCGGTGAAATCAACTGCGACTATATCTTACTTTCCCACGCCCATTCCGATCATTTGGGTGATGCTGTCAGTATTGCGAAGCGCTGCGGTGCCACAATTATTTCTACAGCAGAAGTCGCTCACTTGTGTAGTAATCAAGGCTGTAAAACCCACGGAATGCATTTGGGAGGAAAACATTGTTTTGATTTTGGAGTAGTCAAGCTAACACCCGCTTTACATGGAGCCGGTGTCGAAGGCGGTCATGCCTGCGGCTTTATTGTCCATTTTGCCAATACGATTCTATATTTTGCCGGCGATACCGGTTTATTCAGTGACATGACCCTTATTGGCCGCCAGCAAAAAATAGATTATGCTCTGCTGCCAATTGGTGACAACTACACTATGGGCCCTGACGATGCTGCGGAAGCGGTAGGAATGCTTCACCCCAAAACAGTGATTCCTATCCACTACAATACTTGGCCGCTGATTGCTCAGTCCCCGGAAAAATTTAAGAACGATGTGGAAAAGAGATTCAACACCACGGTACATATTATCACTCCCGGTGATTCAATCCATATCGGAGAATAAACAATAAAGGCAGCCCGCATCCTGCAGGATCGGACTGCCTTGGTTCGTAAGACTGCTTCTTACCCTATCTTCCTGGTCATTGCTATTTCATCACAATTAGGAAACTTAGCACAATTGATACATTCCTTCCAGACTTTATGGTGCAACTGTTCTTTGGGAACTTCCTGAAATCCCAGTTTAGCAAAAAAACCTGGCTGATAAGTAAGTGTAAACAGATTTTTCGTTCCTAATGCTTCTGCTTCGCCAACTAATGCTTCTACAATTGTGCGGCCAATGCCAGATTTGGTCAGATGAGGAGCAACCGCCATGGCACGGATTTCGGCTAATTCATCCCAAACAAGATGCAAACTGCCCACACCGACTACTATTCCGCCATCTTCCGCTACTACAAGATCTCGCAATGTTTCATACAATACATTGCGGGATCTTGATAACATCAGACCCTTCTCCGCATAGTCATTAATTAACTTGTGGACAGCTTCCACATCTTTAAACATCGCCTTACGATAAATCATCCTAATCCCCCTCCTCTTGAATAATTGTACGTTAAAAAATAGTATTTATGCAATTAGAATTACAACAAATCATCTGCTGGAATAAATATACTTGGGCATAACGACGCCAACGGACAATGCTGACAATCCGGTCGCCGAGCCTTGCAAATTTTTCGGCCATGCCATATCAGCCAATGATGAGCATTCCCCCATTTGGAGCGGGGAATTACTTTCATTAAGCCCTTCTCTACCACTTCCGGTGTTTTTCCAGTAGCCAACTGTAAACGATTGGCTACCCGAAAAACGTGAGTATCGACTGCAATAGCCGGAGTATTAAATAATTGGCTTAACAAAACATTCGCCGTTTTGCGTCCGACTCCCGGCAATTGAATTAATTGTCCAAAATTTTCCGGCACATTGCCATTATATTGGCGGCAAAGTATTTCGCAAGTAGCCAAAATGTTTCGGGCCTTGCTATGAAACAAACCGCAGTCCCGGATGTATTCTTCCAGCTTTCCCTGCCCCATAGCCAAGATCTTCTCAGGAGTATTATAAAGGGGAAATAACCGGGCCGTAACCATGTTAACTCTGGCATCAGTGCATTGAGCCGACAAAACTACAGCAATTAAAAACTCAAAGGAAGAAGAGTATTGGAGTGCCGTAGTCGATTCCTTATAATGCTCTTCTAAAATGCCTAGCATTTTCCCTTTTACTGCTTTTGTTATCCGCACGTCAGCCTCCTTGAATCCTCTATCTTTCTCTATTGTCAGTATTAATTGGTTAAGCTGCGTATAGGCGCTGGAATTCTTCCGCCCCGAGCAATAAAAGCATCGGACTTAAACTGATTCACCGGCAGAATGGGACTATATCCCAGTAAACCGCCAAACTCCACCCGATCTCCTATCTTTTTCCCCGGCACCGGTATAATACGCACTGCAGTCGTTTTATTGTTAATCATCCCGATTGCCGCTTCGTCAGCAATAATGGCAGAAATAGTGGATGATGTAGTATCGCCAGGAACAGCGATCATATCCAGTCCAACGGAACACACGCAAGTCATTGCTTCCAATTTTTCCAATGTCAGACTGCCGCGTTCCACAGCAGCAATCATTCCCGCGTCTTCACTAACAGGAATGAAAGCCCCGCTTAACCCCCCTACGTGAGATGAAGCCATCAAACCGCCTTTCTTAACCGCATCGTTTAATAAGGCCAATGCTGCTGTAGTACCTGGTGCACCACAGCTTTCCAGCCCCATTTCTTCCAATATATAAGCTACGCTATCCCCTACTGCCGGAGTCGGAGCCAGAGAGAGGTCTATGATGCCAAAAGGTACTCCCATACGGCGAGAAGCCTCTTGCGCCACCAGTTGCCCTACTCTGGTAATTTTGAAAGCTGTTTTCTTAATCGTTTCTGCTACCCTGCTGAAATCGCAGCCTTTAACATCTTCCAATGCTCGTTTCACTACACCTGGTCCACTAACGCCAACGTTAATAGCTTGCTCCGGTTCACCTACCCCGTGAAATGCGCCTGCCATAAAAGGATTATCCTGGGGGACATTGGCAAAAACCACCAATTTGGCACATCCTAAGGCATCTTGGTCAGCAGTAAGCTGAGCCGTTTTTATAATAATTTCGCCCATTTCCTTCACACAATCCATGTTGATGCCGGTTTTAGTAGAAGCCAGATTAACGGAAGAACAGACCCGCTCCGTCTTAGCCAGAGCTTCCGGTATGGAACGAATTAAAATTCTATCACCCTTAGTATAGCCTTTTTCCACCAAAGCGGAAAAACCGCCGATAAAGTTTACCCCCACCGTCTTAGCTGCGGCATCAAGCGCTTCGGCCACTGGAACAAAGCTATCCCCATGGCAGCTTTCCGCCGCAATTGCAATGGGAGTTACCGATATGCGCTTATTGATGATGGGTATCCCATACTCGGCTTCAATATCCTCCCCTGTCCGTACAAGTTTTTCCGCTGCCCTGGTAATTTTATCATAAATATTCCGGCAAAACACCGTAATATCAGGATGAGCGCAATCACGCAAACTAATCCCCAAAGTGATGGTTCGCACATCCAGTTTATTTTCCTCAATCATACGATTGGTTTCCATGATATCATGTATTGTTAACATAAGATCCTCCTCATGTGACCTGCTTGTCTGTAATCTCCTATATCTGGTGCATTATTTTAAAAATATCTTCGTGCTGAACTTTAATATCCAGGCTTATTTCTTCCCCTTTTTGCCGCAATATTTTCTGTAGCTCCGTTAACCGAATGCTGCCTTCCGTCATATCGGCAATCATTACCATATTAAAAAAACCGTCAACAATATTTTGATTGATATTTAAAATGTTAACATTACTTTCCGCTAAAATATTGCTCACCATAGCAATAATCCCCACTCGATCCTGCCCAACAATTGTAATAACTACTTTCATACTATCACTCTCCATTTTGATATCGTTGGTAGTTTGTCCAAATTTCATATTTTGTTATAGCCCGTATAGTTCGCGATAATTCCCGATTTTCCTGCATAGCTTGCATAAAAGGCCTCATAAGTCTCCGACATTTTCAACATATTTCACCATTTCCCGCTATATTTGCCTTCATTGACATAAGAAAAAGAATCTGCTAGCATTTTCTAATAAAACCATTCGATGAAAGCGAGGGAAAATTTTGATTACTCCGGAAATCATTGCAAGAATTAACGCGCTTGCTAAAAAGCAACGGGAAGGTATTTTAAGCGACTCTGAAAAAATAGATCAAGCTCAGTTGCGCCGGCTTTTTATCGACAATATTAAAGCGCAGGTCAAAAGCTATATAGATACGGCAGAGCCGAATGCCTCTTCCCCGGAATGCACCTGCGCGAGAAACAGTAAACGCAGTTTATAAAAGTCACATCCAAAATACAGTTTAAAAGCCGATGGCGAATGCCATCGGCTTTTTTGCTCGTCTATCATAAAGTATAGATGGTAGAATACTTTCTGATAGACATAAAAACGACTATACCCCTCGGGGCACAGGCGGCTTCTGCCGTCGTCCTAACGGACTTGGCAAAAACCAAGTCTTTTCTTATTATCGTTCCTCGAAAGTTTCACAATCTGTATCAAGAGATTTGGAAGCATTCGATCCGTTAACTTCTATTTGAGAAGCATGACAAACATTGCCTGTATTCCAATGGCTGCAGTTGTTAACGAAGCATTCCACGACTGGAGTCACTTGTGTTCCTTCCAAAAATGCAGCCGAAACCATTCCGCCAATATTGGAATTATGAAAAGCCCCCACGATATCGCCAGCCGTCTTACGATGATGAAAGGCCTTGCACTGAGTATCTGCCGCAGATTGAGACTCTCCCTTTGTCTCATCGTTGTAAATGCTGATTTTGGCAGCCATGCACTGTTCTCCCGGCATATAATGTGTACACTGATCGACTGTACATTTTACCATTGGATTGGTTGACATTTTTTCAGCCCCCTAAATTTTTCTTTCCACCTGTTCGAAAAAGCCTGCTGAACACAAGCTAACCCTTTTTCGTGTATAGTATGAACGCAAAATTCATTTTATATCCGGATTTAGACATCAATCAGTTTCCAAGCCATCCTGGTATCATAGTGACAATTTTCACAGACCAAAAGATGCACACAATAATGTTCACTTATGTCAAGCTGAATGGTACTGCTTTCAACATAAGGACTATATGAGCCGAGATAATTTTGCAGTGATCCGCCATCTGCAAGGCGATTACCACAGAGCGGACATTTCTCATCTACTTCCGCCAAAGCATTGCAAATCGGGCAAACTTTTTCCACATTATCACTCCAAAATGATTGTGAACTACTGTTGTTTTGTGGCATATGATATAACAAAACAACTTACCATGAGGTGTTGAAATGTTAACTATTTATAATACATCAGACCTTGTCAGCATCATGCTGGGAATTATGGCTTTTTTTATGGCCTGGCAAGGTGGTATTGCCAACAATAATTACAAAATAAAAATAACCAGCTTAGCCATATTAGCAACCAGTCTGCTTGATTTAGCCCGTTTAATGACGTATACCGAAATATTCGCACTACAGATAAACTCACCTGATTATAGTTGGATCGCTTACTGGATCGCGGCCCGACTCATCCTCGCCTGCACTTTCCTGTATGCTATTTGTTTGCCATCCTGCTTCTTTAGCGGTAACTGTAAAATATTCATTTACACCAGTTTGCTGCTAATTGGCGGAATTGCAGTTAACGCTGTTTTTGGGGGTAATAATTGGCCTTTCATCAATATTGACCGTTATGATCATCCTTTTGTGTATTGGTCCATAAGTATCGCCATAGCCTTCGAACTTATCACCTTATATATTCTGCGCCGCAACTCAGCTAACTATGTATCACGCCAATATCTTCAGCTTGCCCTTCTTTTTGATATTATCACTAATCTATGTTTTATTATCAGTATTCATTCAATAATCGAACTTTCTGTTCCCGCTCACATATTTAAAATCATCGCCTACTATTACGTATTGAGAACTATATTTGATCTTGTAATTCGAAGTCCTTATGAGCATTTGATAAAATTAAAAGAGCAATTGGAAAACTTAGCATCGAATAACGCAAAACTATATAACGAGTCCGAAAAGCAGCGCAACCTCGTAGAAGATATTCTGGCTAAAATCGGTACGATTATTTCCTCCCAGCTCAATTTGAAAGATACCCTGGATGCCATTGCCGATATGGTAGCCGATATGATGCATGCCCGTCAAAGTCTTATCACTATTCTCAGCAACGACCAGTCAACCCTCCAGGTAGTAGCCACTTACGGAATTAACACTCCGCCCAAATGTCTGTCCATATCGCAAAGCCTTTGCAATCAAGTCATTGATGAAGGCAAAGCCCAATTTATCAGTGATTTGTCAAGTCATCCGGAAATTTTTCGTCCACAATTGATTTTTTCCAGCATTAATTCCAGCATTTGCGCACCATTACTCAATGATGGGCAAATTATCGGGTTTATTGAAGCGTATTCCAGCGATACCAATGCTTTTAGCCAGCGGGACGCTCTTTTATTAACTGCCTTAGGTCACCATGCCGGTGCCGCTATTGTCAGTGCCATGCTGTATGAAGAAACCAAATTGAGACTGGAAGAGGAAACATTTCTGTCAAAAATTGCTCAGGCGGCAGCCGCTACGATTGACACCCAAACCATTATGGAACAATGTACCGAACATTCGGTAGAAGCTCTAAACGCCGATATTGGTGTTGGCTTTCTTGCTGTAAATACCTCCGGCTATTACACCACTGTCTCAACTGTTAATTTTGATTATGAACTATCTTCCTTTACGCTCTCCGTCTATCCGCAATTGGCGAATATTGTGAACAGTTTAAAACCGGCAACAGCCCCAGCTGAAATTTTTCCGCCTATGGCCGAATTGTATGACCAAAATGCAACCAGGCATATTATGGTTCTTCCCCTGGCTGTTGATCACAATTTATTAGGTATCATACTGTTGGGATGGCAGCGGTTCATTACCCCGGAACGTTTAAAACGCATCTCATTTGCCGCCCTCATGGCTCAGCAGATTGCATTGGGTTTGGAAAAAGCGCATTTGTACAATCAAATCAAATCAATGGCCTTATCCGACGGACTGACCGGATTGGCAAACCGCCGCAACTTTGATATGTTTCTTAAAACCGAACTTCGCCGGGCTGCTTCCCTGAAACGCCCCTTAAGCCTGATTATGCTTGACCTTGACAAATTCAAAATGTATAACGATACGTACGGGCATTTAACCGGCGATAAATTATTGGCTCAAATCGGCCAAATACTGCATCATACCGTTCGCAGCATTGATCTTCCCGCCCGGTACGGCGGTGAGGAATTCAGTATCATCCTGCCGGAATGCAGCAGTGCTGAAGCCACAGCAATCGCCGAGAAACTGCGAAAAACAATCGAGGCCAGCCAATTCCCCGACAATTTTGGCACTTTCAGTGCCCGAATCACCGCCAGCTTAGGCGTGTCTACTTATGAACCCAATCTGATTCAAACAGCGCCTGACTCAGAAAAAATCATAGCCATTGCCGATAAAGCCCTTTATCAGGCAAAACAAACCGGTCGCAACCGGGTGTTAACCACATCGGTAATTGAATAATCTATAACATTTTAAAAAATTATATATTATTCCGCCGCTTCATATTCAATAATTATCGCCTTATGCAGCAGGAAAACCATTCGCTGAAGGGAAAGTTATTTAAATACGTTTCGTCAAGGAGGAGCTCCCAGTGGGCAAATACCGTTTACTTGTATTTCTTACTGTTGCCGCTATCTTCATCCTATCCACATTACTGGCCGGATGCGGCAGAAAACCGATGGACAAGCACTTACGTTATTCTGTGGGGGCGGAGCCGCAGACAGTGGACCCCCGAAAATCTACCGGATCCCCGGAAGCAACAATTGAGGCGCAAATTTTTGAAGGATTAACGGCCTTGGATCGTTATGATCATCCAATTCCTGCTGCAGCACAGCGATGGGATATATCACCTGACGAAATGAAATATACCTTTTTCTTACGGGAAAGTGCAAAATGGTCTAACGGCGACCCGGTAACAGCCAAGGATTTTGTCTTTGCCTGGCGATCTGCCCTTGATCCGAATCTGGCCAGTGGATATGCCTATCAATTATATTATCTAAAAAATGGTGAGGCCTATAATAAAGGTCTGGCAACAGCAGAACAAATCGGCGTTAAGGCGATTGACGACCACACGTTGGAAGTAACCTTAGAAAAACCCACTGCTTACTTTTTATCCCTGCTGGCCTTTCATACCTATTATCCGGTACATCGGTCAACAGCCCAAAGCAATGAAAAATGGGCCGCCAAGGTTCAGACCATTATTGGCAACGGCCCTTTTAAAATGACAAAATGGGTCCACAACAGCAAAATCGAATTTGAACGCAACGAATATTACTGGGATGCCGCAAAAGTCAAGTCGAACAAGCTGACCTTTATTTTGACTGAAAACAGCGCCACCGAATTAGCCTTATTTGAAAATGGTCTGATTGATATGGGAAACAATCCCCCTATTTCAGAAATTTCCCGGCTTATAAAAGAAGACCATCTGCAAATACACCCGTATCTGGGCACCTATTTTTATTGCTTTAATGTAACAAAACCTCCTTTTGACGATCCGAAAATACGCAAAGCCTTTTCTCTGGTCATCGACCGGGAAGCAATTATCAAAAATGTAGTGCGGGGACAACAGAAAGCTGCCTTAGGCTGGGTCCCTTTCGGCCTGCCCGACGCAAAAGCCGATGATGATTTCCGCTTAGTTGGCGGAGACCTGCTGAAAGACAAAGATGTTGAAACAGCAAAAACGCTGCTATCATCTGCCGGCTATCCTGATGGACAGAATCTTCCTCCCATCACACTGCTGTACAATACCAGTGAGTCTCATAAAGCCGTTGCCGAAGCGATTCAGGAAATGTGGAGAAAAAATCTGGGAGTAAATGTGTCCCTGGTAAATCAGGAATGGAAAGTATTCCTCTCTTCCCGCCACAGAGGCGATTATCAGGTTTCCCGGCATGGATGGCTCGGTGACTATGCCGACCCGATGACCTTTCTGGATATGTTCACATCGGATAGCGGCAACAATGACGCCCAATATAAAAATTCCGACTATGACAAACTAATTACTCTGGCCAAAAAAACATCCAATCCGACTCTTCGCCTGCAAGCCCTGCACACTGCGGAAAAAATGCTGCTGGATGACGCAGTGATTGCGCCCATCTATTTTTATACCCAGTTAACCATGGTAACTCCCCATGTCAAGGGCTATACTCATTCCGTTCTCGGAGTTACCTATTTCAAAGAGGCCTATCTGGAATAATATCTGTGGTTACTATTCCAAAGGAGTGTGATTCTACTTTGCTGCCATTCATCATCCGGCGTATTGTTTCGCTGTGCGTTGTGCTATTTGTAATTATTACCATGACCTTTTGGCTAATGCACACTATTCCCGGCGGCCCTTTTACCACCGAAAAAAGCCTGCCAGATTCTGTTTTGAAAAATATCGAGGAACGCTATCATCTGAATGATCCCTTATGGAAACAATATGGCGATTATCTCACCAACGTCCTGACCGGTGACCTGGGACCCTCTTTTAAATACGAAGCTCGCAGCGTGAATGATATTATAGCCGAAAGTTTTCCTGTATCAGCTGAACTGGGAATTGCGGCTGTCCTCATCTCCCTCGCTGTCGGCATACCCGCCGGAATCATCTCCGCCTTGCATCGGAATCGTTGGCCGGATTACCTGGCCATGTTTTTTTCCACCATTGGCATTTCCGTTCCCAGTTTTATTTTAGCAACCGTTCTCATCTATCTATTTGCCATAAAATTAGATTGGCTGCCGGCGGCTCTCTGGGAAGGACCGGAATACGGAATTCTTCCCGCCTTGGCCCTAGCAGGGCTTCCCACTGCCTTCATCGCCCGGTTAATGCGCTCCAGTATGCTGGATGTAATGGCCCAAGACTATATTCGTACCGCCCGGGCAAAAGGATTGTCCTCTTTTACAATCGTATACCGCCATGCTTTAAAAAACGCCGTCATTCCGGTTGTCACCTATCTGGGGCCGCTGACCGCCGGAATACTCACCGGCAGTTTTGTTGTCGAAACCATTTTTTCCATTCCCGGATTAGGACGTCACTTTGTAACAAGCATCTATAACCGCGACTACACTGTAATTTTGGGAATCACAGTCTTTTATAGCGCACTGTTGGTGTTACTGAATTTTCTGGTAGATATTTCCTATGCGTTCTTAGACCCCAGAATGAGCTTAAATAGCAGCAAGGAGGACTAATAATGGAAATATCGCCTGATTTATTCCGGCGAAATAAATACAATGAAACCACCGATGTCCTGTCTTCCCAGCCTGGAATTTCCTACTGGCAGGATGCCTGGAGGCGGTTAAAAACAAATACCATGGCAATGATTGGGGGAGGATTAATAATAATAATTGCTCTATTAGCTCTGGGCGGACCGCTGCTCTCCCCCTATTCCTATTCAGAGCAACAGTTGGAAGCTGCCAACCAACCGCCTTCTGCGGCTCATTGGTTTGGCACGGATAACTTGGGGAGAGATTTGCTGACAAGGCTCTTATACGGAGCCAGAATTTCTCTGTCAATCGGCCTCGTCGCCAGTTTGTTTAACCTGCTCATCGGCGTAGTCTATGGCGGTATTGCCGGATACTCCGGGAGCTGGATCGACAGTGTACTGATGCGAATCATTGATATACTTTATGGGATTCCTTTGCTCCTCTACGTTATACTCCTGATGGTTGTTTTAGGCCCTGGATTAAAAAGCATTTTTATCGCCCTAGGCCTTGTCTATTGGCTGCAAATGGCGCGTATCGTCCGTGGTCAGGTTTTAGCATTGAAAAATCTTGAATACGTCTTGGCAGCCAAAGTCACCGGCGCCACTTCCCGGCGAATTATTCTTCGTCACCTGATCCCCAATATCATGGGACCAATCATCGTAACAATGACCCTTGCCATCCCGGAGGCCATCTTTACCGAAGCCTTTTTAAGTTTTATTGGCCTTGGTGTTGCTGCCCCGATGGCCAGTTGGGGCGTGATGGCCTCCGAAGGTGTAACCAGTCTTCGTTCCTACCCCTTTCAGTTATTTTTCCCAGGACTTGCTATTTGTCTGACCATATTGTCTTTTAACTTTTTAGGCGACGGACTGCGGGATGCTCTGGATCCACGTATGCGCAAATAAGGAGGCCTATAAAATTGACTCCCCTATTATCCGTAGAACACCTTACTGTAGTCTTCCATACCTATGCCGGAACTGTCCACGCCGTTTCCGATATAAACTTCGCACTGCAAGCGGGCGAAATTCTAGGTATCGTCGGTGAATCAGGCTGCGGCAAAAGTGTAACCGCCAATGCTATCATGGGGCTGATTCCTTCGCCGCCGGGACAAATCACTAACGGTGCGGTAAAACTTGAGGATGAAAATCTTTTTACCCTTAGTGAAAATAAGCTGCAAAAGCTGCGCGGCAACGAAATCAGCATGATATTTCAAGATCCCATGACCGCGCTAAATCCGGTACTTTCCATCGGATTACAATTGATAGAAGGCTTGATGCTGCATTACCCTGTCAAGATTGACCAGGCCCGGAGTCGTGCCGTGGATATCTTGCGTTCTGTCGGCATTTCCGACCCGGAAACCCGGATGAACCAGTTCCCCCATCAATTAAGCGGTGGAATGCGTCAGCGGGTAGTCATCGCCATGGCTCTCATGTGCAATCCCCGCATTCTGATCGCCGATGAACCAACTACCGCCCTTGATGTCACAATCCAAGCTCAAATCGCCGATTTGTTAAAATCCTTAAATACCCGATTCTCCACCGCCATTCTTCTGATTACGCATGATTTAGGTATTGTTGCCGGTCTCTGTCAGCGGGTATTGGTGATGTATGCCGGACAAATTGTCGAATCCGCGTCGGTTGGCGAACTATACCGAGCTCCCTATCATCCCTACACTTGGGGATTGCTGCAATCCGTTCCCAGTCTGGACAGCAGCCGCCAATCCTTATACTCCATTGCCGGACAACCGCCTAATCTACTATCTCAGCCTGCCGGCTGCCGATTCGCCCCACGTTGTCCTTTTACTATGGACATATGCAAGGAAACGCCGCCACTGTTGACGGCAGAACCTGACCATTTTTGCCGCTGCTGGCTGACGCACGAACAATCTCCCTATGACCCGATTACTTTATGGGCGAAAGAAGGTGCCTGAATGCCTGAACCTCCTTTAATCGAAACCCGAAACCTTAGCAAACATTTTGTTGTCAAACGCAGCTTTTTCGGCAAATCACTGGCAACAGTAAAGGCCGTCGACAACGTTAGCTTTCACATCCAGTCAGGTGAAACTTTAGGATTAGTGGGAGAAACCGGCTGTGGGAAATCAACCTTAGGCCGCATATTAGCCGGATTATACAAACCTTCCGCCGGTCAGGCCCTCTTTAAAGGACAAAATCTGCACCAACAGCTAAACAGCAGGGGAAAGATGATTGTACGCCGTAAAATTCAAATGATCTTTCAGGATCCATTTTCCTCCCTGAATCCGCGAATGACGGTAGGAGAGATTATTGGCGAACCATTGACCATTCACCAATCATTATCTGGCGATAATCGCCGGCAAAAGATCGGCCAATTGCTGCAGCAGGTGGGATTAAGCCCGGAACAGGCCGGAAGATTTCCCCATGAATTCAGCGGTGGTCAGCGTCAGCGTATTGGTATTGCCCGGGCGTTAGCCGTTAACCCGGAATTTATCATCTGCGATGAACCCATTTCAGCCTTGGATGTTTCCATACAAGCTCAAATTGTAAATCTATTACAGCAATTACAAACTGACTTAGGCTTGACGTATTTATTTATTGCTCACGATCTGGCAATGATCAAGCATATCAGCAGCCGTGTGGCAGTCATGTATCTCGGCTCCATTGTGGAGTTGTCGCCATGCCAGGATTTATACCAGCATCCTCGGCATCCTTACACCCAAGCCTTGCTTTCTTCCATTCCCCTGCCTGATCCACTTCTGGAGTCTAAACGGCAGCGGATTTTGCTTCACGGTGATCTGCCAAGCCCGCTTTACCCTCCCAGCGGCTGTAAGTTCCGCACCCGCTGCCAATATGCCATGCCGCGATGTGCAGAAACAGTGCCCGCCTTCCGGACCGTTTTCCCCGGTCATTATGCGGCTTGTCATCAGCTGTAAGCCCTGTTTTGCCAACTGCACAGCAAAAGGGTACCATGCTCTTACGAGCTTTTAGTCTAAATCAAGTTCCATTATTATCCATAGTATTGTGTATACACGTCGTAAGTAATTGACAAAACTTGCATAAATCACTATAATTAAAATTGTTGTATAACCGATGTTTCGCAAAATTTAAAAGTGATGATTGAATACTGTTTTCTCAGACACATGAGGTATATTTAGGAAAGCGTTGCAATTTAGATTGCATTGCTTTCTCTGCATGTAATAGTGTTCGTTAGTAAGTAGCTACAGTTCGCTTGCTTTCGTATACTTTACTGGTCGCAACAAATATATATACTTATGTAGATGAGCGTTAGTGCCAAGATTGTGTGCATATGACGACAAGGATACATATGTTTACGAGGGATTTTCGTACCGTCTTGTTGCTTGGCATAAAACGGTTTTCATTTAAATTTCTAAGTGAAATTCGTAACATCACAGTCTTCTCCCATTCTAAATTACGGCGAAATGTCGGATATAAATATAATTCTATGAGGAGGTAATTATTAAATGGCAAAAAATCCACTGAAAATCATGGAAACAGTGTTGCGTGACGGTCATCAGTCTTTGGCCGCTACTCGTATGCGTATCACTGATATGCTCCCTCAATTAGAAGTTCTTGACAACATGGGTTACTGGGCATTGGAAGCTTGGGGTGGCGCTACATTTGACAGCTGCCTGCGTTTCTTAAATGAAGATCCTTGGGAACGTTTGGACACATTACGCAAGCACATCACCAAAACTCCTATTTCCATGCTGTTGAGAGGCCAAAATATTCTCGGCTATAGTCATTATGCTGATGATGTAGTTGAGGCTTTTGTTGCCAAGATGGTGGAACATGGTATCGGCGTTATCCGTATTTTTGATGCGTTGAATGATGTTCGCAACCTGGAAGTTGGTATTAAAGCAGGTAAAAAAGCTGGTGCTCATGTACAGGGTGTTTGCGTGTACACCATCAGCCCTTATCATACGACGGAAACATATTTACAACTGGCCCATGACTTAGTTGACCGTGGTGTTGATTCCATCTGTATCAAGGACATGGCCGGTCTGATTTCTCCTTACGCCGCTTATGACTTAGTCAAAGCGATGAAATCCGATCCGAAAATTAAAGTACCGATTCATTTACATTGCCATTATACCAGCGGCATGGCTTCCATGGCTTATCTCAAAGCGGCTGAAGCCGGCGTGGATATCGTTGACTGCGCTCTTTCGCCATTTGCAATGGGTACTTCCCAACCTTGTACCGAATCCATGATCGCTACTATGGAAGGTACCGACCGTGATACCGGTCTGAAAAAAGAGACATTGTACCCGGTTGCGGATCATTTTGCCGCTGTTAAGAAATCTCTGGCAGAAGATTTCAAGCTCAATACTTCCTTCAACCCCAGCACCAAAGTTCTTACTTTCCAGATTCCTGGCGGTATGCTGTCCAACCTGCGGAATCAATTGAAGGAACAAGGGATGGAAGATAAATATGACGAACTGCTGGATGAAATGCCACGGGTACGGAAAGACCTTGGCTATCCTCCCCTTGTAACTCCTACCAGTCAAATCGTTGGTTCCATGGCTACTTTCAATGTTATGATGGGCGAACGTTACAAGATCGTTCCCCGGGAAGTAAAAGACTTGGCTCGCGGCAAATACGGTCGTACACCGATGCCTGTTGCCGAAGACGTTCGCGAAAAAATTATTGGCGATGAACCCATCATCACTTATCGTCCGGCTGATGATATTCCGCCGCAAATGGATAAACTGAAGGCTGAACTGGCTGAAAAAGGATATCCCAATGCTCCTATTGAAGATGTGCTGTCCTATGCTTTGTTCCCTGAAGTTGCGCTTAACTTCTTTGCTAAAAACCGTTAAGAATAAAATAAAAAAGCTTGGCCCATCAGGGCCAGGCTTTTTTATTTTATTCTATTTGGCTAAAACACGAATTCCCGATGAACTCACGCAATATAGAATTATTCGGAATTTCCTTATCATCAATCGAAGAAAAATGAGCCAAAAAATTTAACAGTCGTTTGGCTTCCACATACTGAGAATATTCAGCCGTAACCTGCTGCAGCAATGGCTCAGCATATTTTTTTAAAACACCTAATTCATAAATTAACGCCGAATTAAACATAATATCGGCCTCTTCCTGAAAAGGAAAGATATTCCGTTCTTCTCCCCGTCGAACCGCCGGCCAAAGCTGCAATGTCCGTAGCGCATCGTGGTTCCTGAATTGGCTGTCCCGGACAATACGCCGAATCAAACGGGTATCTGTCGTCGGAATCCGGTTATGGTTGTCAATGGATAACTGGGTAAGCGCACTGATATATATTTTTATTTTTTGATCCCGGGGAACCGCCCGGGTCAGTCGTTCATTTAAACCATGAATGCCTTCAATAATAAGAGGCTGATCATGATCGATATGAATTTTTTGGCCGCGATATTCCCGTTGTCCAGTCATGAAATTATAAGAGGGCGCTTTTACTTCCTCTCCTTTTAACAGTTGAATCAGATGTTCATTAAATAAATTTAAATCGATAGCCTCGATGGCTTCAAAATCGTAGTCACCCTTTTCGTCACGGGGAGTACAGGCGCGATCAACGAAATAATCATCAAGGGATATGGGGACAGGACGAACGCCATTCACCCGTAATTGAATACCTAAGCGCTGAGCAAAGGTAGTTTTCCCGGATGAAGATGGGCCCGCCACTAAAATGACTCGTACTTTATCCCGGTGCTCGGCAACAAAATCGGCAATTTGGGCGATTTTCTTTTCATGCAAGGCCTCGGCTACCCGAATAATATCATCCACTTTTTGAAAACAAACATAGTCATTTAAGGTGGCAACATAGCCGCAACGCAGTATTTCTCCCCATTTTTCAGCCTCAAGAAAAATTTCCGCCAGTTTGGGCTGATCAACAAAATCAGGTAATTCTTCCGGACGTCCTGGCTCAGGGAACCGTAAGATGAATCCGGGTTTGTAAAACTGGAGCGCAAATACTGCCGCATACCCTGTACTAGGCGCCATATTCCCATATAAATAATCGTAAACTCCGCCACAATAATAAATACTGACAGTTTTCCTTTTATACTGTTGCAGCAATTTTGCCTTTTCCTGCTGTCCGGCTGCGGAGAATAGCGCAATCGCCTCTTGGGTCGGCAATATCTTTTTTGTAATCAGGCGATCTTGCGCAATAATCTGCCGCATCTCGGTTTCCAATGCCGCAATATCCTGCTCAGTAAGTTCTCTTGGCAGATGCAGTTCACAATAAAGCCCCTTGCTTAGAGAGTGCTCAACCGTTAACTCTCCTTGGGGGAATAACTCCTGTACCGCAGTGATCATGATAAAAATAAGGGTGCGCTGATAGATCTTTACTCCGGCCTCGCTTCGTAAATCAAGAAACTCAACTGTACAATCATCCTCAATAACAGTCGGCAAATCTTTTATTTCATTATTAACTTTCGCGGCTACTATCGGTGAGGAATAGAGATTGCTCCTTGCCTGACTCAGTTGAAGCAAGGTTATCCCCCGCTCATACAAGCTACAATCTCCATTGGTGAAATTAATGCTAATCCGGTCATTCATTAAACCGCCTCCTGTACATCAATATACCCTTTAAAACAAAACCCTGCTATATTTTTTATACAGCAGGATTTTATCATGTTGAAATCACTGTATTAATTTATTTTATCACATTTCAGGTTAAAAAGTGATAAAAATTAACAAACTCTGCCATTTATAAAAATAGCATTGCAATGATTTTATAAACAGTACCACTCACTAATGCAGTGCTGGGTATAGTAAATATCCAAGCTATTAACATTTGCTGAGCCACACCCCAGCGTACGGCACGAACCCGCTTTGCCGTTCCAACCCCCATAATCGAACCGGATACAACATGAGTAGTACTCACCGGCATACGAAGTAAAGTGGCCCCAAATATAACAAGTGATGAGTTTAAATCGGCAGCAAATCCGCTAATTGGTTCGAGCTTAAAAATTTTACTGCCCATAGTGCGAATAATACGCCAGCCACCGGCGGCTGTTCCCATACCCATTGAGATTGCTGCCGCCATTTTGACCCAAATCGGCACTTCCAGGCTGGTAAGATATCCGCTGCTAACTAAAGTCAGGGTAATGATCCCCATCGCTTTTTGTGCATCATTCGAGCCATGGGAAAAAGCCATCATAGCAGCAGAAAGAATTTGCAGCCGCTTAAACTTTGAATTGATCTTGGAAGGCGCCATTCTACCAAAAATCAAAAACAACAGCGTCATAATAACAAAACCGGTCCCCATGGCTATGATCGGTGAAACAATCAGCGAAGCTACTATCCCTAAGATGCCTTCGATTTTTAGGGCTTCCACTCCTCTGGAAACAAGAACAGCGCCTACTACCCCACCTACCAACGCGTGAGAAGAACTGCTGGGAATGCCCAGCCACCAAGTCAATACATTCCAACAAATAGCACCAATCATAGCGGCGATAATAATCGGCTCATTCACCATTTGCGCGGATTTAACCAAATCGCTACCAATTGTTTTTGCTACACCGGTGCTATACATTGCCCCGGCAAAATTCAGTCCGGCAGCAAGCACCACAGCAACCTTCGGCGTAAGTGCTCTTGTAGATACCGATGTGGCAATTGCATTCGCCGTATCATGAAATCCATTGATATAATCAAACCCCAGCGATAATAATACAACGAAAATAATTAATAAATCAGGCATATTTCATAACCATTCCCCGCAGTAGATCCGCTATACTTTCGCAATGATCAAGAGCATTCTCCAGATATTCCAGGATTTCCTTCCACTTAATAATTTCCAATGTATCAGAACAGGAAGTAAATAAATGTGCCACTTCCTGGCGATAAATACTATCGCCTTTGCTTTCCAAATCGACAATTTTACGTGTATAATCTAATATCTTTTGCTGATTTCCTTTAATATTTTTCAGCAATTCAAAAACTTTAACCAGTTCCTCAGCACAATTTAGTATCAAGCAGCTCAATTCTACAGCTCCTTTGCTGGGCTCACCCGCGCGATATAACATCATTCGCTCAATGATTCCTTGAATGTTATCGACACCATCATCCAGCATGTTGGCTAATGCATAAATATCTTCTCTATCCAAAGGCGTGATAAACGTTTGATTTAGTTTATCAATAATTGCATCATTGATATCATCCGCTTCATGTTCTAAGTTTGAAATTTGAGGAATTTTTTCGCCAATTTGCGTATAATCATTCATTACTTCTTTCAGCATATAGGATCCTTGGTGCAGCAATCGTGTACTTTCCTCAAAGAGAGTAAAAAATTCATTTTCTTTTGATTTAAAACTAAACATGCATTTACCTCCAAAAGTTGCCTAAGAGTAGTATCTCCCCCAAAACAAACTCTACCACTGGATGATATTGCAAAATACGAAAAAGCCGGAACATAAAGTTCCGGCCCTTGCTGAACACTTTATAGCAGAATCATTATTTATCAACAGCATCCATCGCGTCCGCCACTTTACCGGCCAAACCGGTAATCTTAACTGACGGCACAGCACACACGGCAATACGAATTCCCTTTGACAGAGGAACCGCAAACACATTCACATCATGCAGCTTATCACAAACCGCCGCAGGATTTTTCGCGGGAATGGTAAGGAAAAAGCCAGCTATATAGGGAAGCATGTTCAGTTTAACTTGCTTCGCTTCCCGCATAAAGATATCCGCTCTGTCACGAGTCAAGCCGTATAAATAATTACGTTCTTTCTCCAACTGAGTTAGCAGCGTTTTATCTTGATATATTGTAGCCAATAACCGCATAGCACCCCGATTAATATTCGACCAAGTAGCTCTGCTGGTATATTGGTTAATATTTACAAACTCAGTAATAACGTCTTTATCAGCCGAAATACCAATCATCGCGCCGGTACGCTGTCCATACATGGTGAAACCTTTGGACATACTAAACGCCAGGACTGTAAGAATATTCTTAGGTAAGCCGCCGAACTTTTCCATAAAGGACCGACTGGCATTTTTCTCGCCGGCATAGTCCAAATAAGCAATATCAACAACCAGGATAATACGTTTTTTACCATTTTGGCCCTGTTTCTTGCAAACATCTAATACCTGATCCCATTCCTCATTCGTAAGGCTATAACCAGTTGGATTATGAGCCGGTGTATTGATAATAACCACCAGACTATCCTGTTTTGCCAGCAGACTGCTGACCTTTGCCTCAAAAGCAGTGACATTAAACTTTTGAGCTGCATCAAATAACTGGTATGTATCCAGCTTGCGCAACGCATCATTGCACAATACCCGGTAAGGACCCCAAAACCAATCAGACGTTAATACAGTATCACCAATCTCCGTATAGTTAGCAACGACATGATGAATCACACCGGAACCACCGGAAGTGGCAATTGCACCGGTGTATGCGTCCGGTTTGTGATCGGCAAAAGAAAGTTCCGCAACTGCCGTCAAATAATCCGGCAGCCCGGATATGGGAGCATAATTGATAATCTCAGCAATCGGTAAATTTCGTAATACCGTTTCGACTGTAGGAAGACATGCCAAGACTTCCTGCTCATCAAGCAAGGCACCAATCGTGGCGTTAATTACCTTATCATTCCCATATTTTGCAGCAGCTTTTACCGCGGCAGCATTTGCGCCAAAAATATTATCGGTCGCAACCTTTCCTCTCGCATGCGATGCGGCAACACTATATGTCACGCGAATTCCCCCTAAAGTTAATATAGTATAAAGTTCTTCTTGAAAAATAATATACTTTTATTTTATTTTACACAAGACCTGCATTTTCCTGCTTCAATTACAATGTATATAATCCATATGCCAAAATTTATTCCGATAAAAGCCAATATTTTTTATTATGTAAATAAAGCAGGCCCTAAGGCCTGCTTATGTGATTCGATTACTTAAATTGTTGCTCCTGAGCCTGAATCATCTTGCGAACCATGTTTCCACCAACTCGTCCATTGTCTGCCGAAGTCAGTGCACCTTTATAGGTGTTCTTGTAATCTTTTAAACCGATTTCTGCAGCAGTTTCTTCCTTCAACTGATCGAGAGCCTTTTGCGCCGCCGGATTTACAGGTTTCTTGCTCCTTGACATTACGCAAAACCTCCATTTAAAATATTTTGGTACCACTACTAGCATCCCTCAATTAACGATCGCCATACAATGAAATTTGTGGAGAAAATAAATTTTCAATCTTCCTCTGTCGGGAAGAAATGTTCATGTATCGAATTGACAGCCTCGCGAACCTGACTAGACTGAATCAGGCAAGAAATACTAATCTCGGAAGTGCTGATTACTTCAATATTAATTCCGGCATCCGACAAAGCCCCAAACATCGTAGCGGCAATACCCGGGTTGCCAAGCATCCCGGCACCGACTACGGAAACTTTGGCCACATTCTCGTCAATCTCGAGCCTGATAACCGATAATTCCCGCCCAATCTGTTCCACCAAATTCTTTGCCTCATTTAAATCCGGCTGCGCCACAGTAAACACGATATCAATAATATCCCGGTTATCACTGCGGATACTTTGAACAATCATATCCACATCAATATTCGCATTGGCCAAGGCGGAAAATAGCTTAAAAGCAACGCCCGGCCGATTGGGTACACCCAAAATTGCAATCTTTGCAACATTTGTATCATGCGTAACGCCCCGGATAATAAATTCCTTTTCTTCCATTGTATAAACCTCCCTAATAAAAGTTCCAGTTTTTTGGGTAAAAGTTGAACGGACATGAATCGGAACACCATATTGTTTTCCCATTTCTACTGACCTGGGCTGCATAACAACAGCTCCAAGCCTGGCCATTTCCAACATCTCATTATAAGTAATTTCCTTCATGCGTCTGGCATTGGGAACAACCCTGGGATCAGCGGAATAGACACCATCTACATCGGTAAATATTTCACAGGCATCAGCTTGTAAAGCACCCGCTAACGCCACTGCTGAAGTATCGGAACCGCCCCGTCCCAGAGTCACGATATCGCCGACAGAATTAATCCCCTGAAATCCCGCTACAACCACAATTTTTCCGACAGCTAATTCCTGCAATACCCGCTCCGGCTTAATTTCCCGTATCTTCCCCTTTACATGAGCGGAATTCGTCATCATCCCAGCTTGTGGACCAGTAAGGGAAACGGCAGGGCAGCCAAGATCGTTGAAAGCCATCGCTAACAGAGCGATCGATACTTGTTCTCCTGTAGCCAATAGCCGGTCAAATTCCCGGGAGTAACGGTGTATTTGACTGCTTACCTGTCCGGCAAGAGTAATTAAATTGTCAGTAGTATCCCCCATTGCCGATACCACTACTACAATTTTGTCATCCGGTCCTTTTTCTTTAACCACTTTTTTGGCTACTCCGATAATTCTCTCCGGTGTTGCCACAGAACTTCCTCCAAATTTTTTTACAATAAGTGCCATATTCATCCCCCTTAACAGCGTCCCTCATTCAATTTTAATACATTAAAACAAATTCTCTCCATAAAAACAAAATCCTCTTCTCTATGGACATTTATGCACTATTTTTTTCTTTATCAGAAGTATTGTCCCGAATTATTTTGCTAAAACCCCTGGACAATCAGGCAGTTTCGTGCTAAATTTAAAAAAGTAAACCTTTAAAATTAGTCCGGAGAGACTAATAAGGTACACAATAATGATCTTCATTTTATTGTGCTCTCACCTCTTACTCCGGTAAGAGGTTTTATTGTGTGCCAAAACAACTAACAAGGAGGCAATATTATGAATACCCGTGAAATTCAAGTTGATGAAAAGTTACCGATTTTACAAACTTTTCCTCTCAGTTTACAACACTTATTTGCTATGTTTGGTGCTACCGTACTAGTTCCTATCCTCTTCAAGGTAAATCCAGCTACTATTCTTTTATTTAACGGTATCGGCACCCTGTTGTACCTGTTTATTTGCAAAGGCAAAATTCCTGCTTATTTAGGTTCCAGTTTTGCCTTTATCTCTCCTGTATTGGTTGTTTCAGCCCAATATGGCTACAACACTGCCTTAGGCGGATTTATTCTTACCGGCGTTATATTCACAGTTGTCGCTCTCAGTGTTGGCGTTGTTGGTACTAAATGGATCGACATTGTCTTTCCGCCTGCCGCCATGGGTGCTATCGTCGCTGTTATCGGTTTGGAACTGGCCCCTGTTGCGGCTGAGATGGCCGGACTGACAGCTAAAACCTTAGACCCAAAGGTCGTAGTCGTATCTATCTTCACGCTACTTATCACTGTCTTTGGTTCGATTCTCTTTCGTGGATTTATGGCCATCATTCCAATCCTGGTTGGCGTACTCAGCGGCTATACCCTGGCATTTTTTATCGGTTTAGTTGATCTAAGCAGTATCGCCCAAGCCCCCTGGCTGGCTATACCAACCATTTACACACTGGAATTTAATTTCAGTGCCATGGCGATCATCGCTCCGGCTGCACTGGTAGTCATTGCAGAGCATATTGGTCACCTGGTTGTTACCGGTAACATTGTCGGCCGTGACCTGATGAAAGATCCGGGACTGCACCGTTCTCTGCTAGGCAACGGCTTGTCCACGATCGTTTCCGGATTCTTCGGTTCGACTCCCAACACTACGTATGGCGAAAACATCGGCGTCATGGCGATTACTAAGGTTTACAGCGTTTGGGTAATTGGTGGCGCCGCCGTCATGGCCATTGTCCTTTCCTTTGTCGGAAAATTAGCGGCAGCGATTCAAAGCATCCCTGTTCCGGTTATGGGGGGCGTTTCCCTGCTGCTGTTTGGTGTTATCGCTGCCTCAGGCGTACGTATGCTAGTCGAATCTAAAGTTGATTATAGTAAATCCCGCAATTTAATTTTGACTTCAGTTGTCTTAATTATCGGCGTAAGCGGTGCCAGTATCACCTTCGGCACGGTAACCATGAAGGGCATGGCTCTGGCAACCGTTGTCTCGATTCTGCTCAGCTTGTGTTTTAAACTACTGGATATGTTCGGCTTAACTAATGATGCCGATTAGGCTATCAAATTAAGGCAATAAAAAAGCTTCCGTCAATTTGCGGAAGCTTTTTTATTGCCTTAACCCATTCTATGAACGAAAATTAATAAATTGTAAATCAACAGCAAAATCAGCCTGCTTTAATTTGGCAATCACTGTTTGCAAATCATTCTTATTCTTCCCTGAAACCCGAACCTGATCCTCCATAATTTGTGCCTGCACTTTTATTTTGCTTGCTTTAATTGCGGCTACAATTTCTTTACCTTTTTCCTTGCTAATCCCCTTCTTTATAGTCACAATCTGTCTGACGGTTCCCTGAAATGCCGGCTCTATTTTCCCATAATCCAAACTTTTAAGAGAAATACCGCGTTTAATCACCTTATTTTGCAAAATATCAATGACGCTCTTTAACTTATAATCGTCATCACCAATTACTTTGATTTCTACACCATTCAAAGTAACCTCTGCCTTACTGCCGCGGAAATCAAAACGCTGGTTAATCTCTTTTGCCGTCTGATTTACCGCGTTATCCACTTCTTGTAAATTGACTTCGGATACAATATCGAAGGAACATTCTTTCGCCACTGTCCACCCCTCCCATATGCTATTTTCTTAAAGTTACTCTCAGTGTCATTCTTGCCAAGGTATAACAAAAGGCTAGTACACCGCCTATAGTAAAAAAGAAAGCAACCGGCTTCACCATAATAATCTCGGAACTGGCAATCAAACTGAACAACAACGCGGTCATATACGCTAAAAACAATTCACCATATCGCGGACTGCTAATCCGTGGTGCAATCACAAGCCAAACCAAAAAACCAACGATTATTATATTACTGTACTGCAATATTTCCACTACGACTATCACCTCACAACAGTTAACAGAGTATAATTCGGCCAATTTTGATTATTTCCTGCATTTTACACTAAAAAAGCCTTTTTTTCTGCTTAGTTCTCGTTTTACAAAAGCGCTTCCGATAATAAAATAATATGCATAAAATCCGATTTGCCAAAATGTTTACGGGCAGTAGCATTATGTTGCTGTTCTTCATATGATGTAACAGGTAGATACTTAAAATTGTATCACTCTCCCAATTATAAATAAAGGAGGACGATGACATTTATGACTGGCAAATATCCGCATTGGTATCACGAGGGTGGCTATGACTACATGGATGACATGTGCTGCGATGAACCGCCTATGCCCGGAAAAGTCCATGCGCTGGCCGATGCTCACTTTAAGGATCGCCTGTTATGCCTGTTAGGCGATGAAGTATTATTTTCCGTAGATGCCCGAATTTGCCGCCGCGAATCCTTTTGCGGCACCTTGTGTTACGTAGGCTGTGATTTCATTATTGTTAATGTTTGCATCCGTCACAGGCCCGTATCGATGCATGTTCCGATTTGTATGATTCGCTTTATAGCTCCCTTTAAAGGAAGTCGCGGCAGTCTATAACGGATATCACCCTCTTTGGGTTGATGCATAAGATATAGTGAAGCTCAAAGGAGGGGAGATTGATGATGCGAAAACTACGTATTCGCAAACCTATTTCCATTGATTTAGATCACATGCGTATGCTGCACCAGGAAGCTATGGAACAGTTGGATCTCATGCGAACGGCAGTTGAAGCTGCGGAACAAGCTACCGACAGAATGCGTGACAATCTGGATGATATTGCTGTTAATCACTGGCATGGATATTTAGATATCTTGCATATGATTTGTATGCACGATGATGCCATAGCAGCTATTATGAATAAACATGGTATAAACTTGCGGGATGCAGACAGTGAAACCGATGAACGGCAATTTGGTTTACGACGCACCCTGTTGTTATTACTAATTATGGCATTACTCCGCCGCCACCGCCGTATGGAATATATTTTTAGCTTGCGCGGCGGACCAATGACAGAATATCTCCAGGAATCATGTGCCGTGGAACGTGAACATATTGCGGAATTGGTAGCAATGATACACAACATGGTATGATGTAGTCATTTCTGAAGGGACGATCGAAAATCGTCCCTATTTACATATCTTTTACAGGATTTTTATCGTTAAATCGAGAATTCTATCAAATGAGACTTAATTCAGGTGAAGTTTGAACTTCATCTGAATTTTAGTCGAATTTATCCAGGGACTTAGCCGCTCTTAACTCCCACTCACAGAAGTGGGAGTCTTAAAGCGGCTTGGTCATCGGATAAATAAAAATCAACCTTGTTTTTAACTACTAAAGGAGCACAATATGCCAGATTTTAAAGTACCTGAAGCAATACCAGCCGCCATATCGGTAAAAGACTTTCTACGGCATCATGCCGGTATCTCTTTGACGGTTTGGCGAAAAATTAAACACACCGGCTCCATCGCGGTCAACAACCATCCCGTTGTAAATTATGCTCTGGTCAAGCCGGGAGATATTATTACCGTCACTTGGAAACAGGACTGCGCAATACCGGCTACTCCCTTACCGCTTCAAATATCCTATGAAGATGATTCTATGCTCATTATTGATAAACCGGCGGGAATTTTGGTTCATCCAACAAAAATTACCGATACGGATACATTAGCCAATGCAGTCATGTTTTATTACCAACAATGCGGATTTTCTTATGGCTTTCATCCGGTTCACCGCTTGGATCGAAACACTTCCGGTTTAGTGTTAATCGCCAAATCTCCCCATATTCAATACTTACTTTCACGCGACAATGTGAAAGCTTTACAGCGTGTTTACCAAGCTGTTGTCAGTGGCTCACCCGAGCCGTCCGCGGGAATGATTAATTTGCCAATTGGTCGAGCCCCCAATAGCATTATCCAACGTATGGTTCGATCTGACGGACAAAAAGCCATAACCAGCTATCACGTTATAAAGTCGTTTACTGCGGCCAGTTTAATTGAACTGGAACTTTTTACAGGCCGCACCCATCAAATCCGGGCTCATCTATCCTATATCGGCCATCCGCTGCTAGGCGATGATCTCTACGGCGGCTCCAACCAGCTAATCTGCAGACAAGCCCTTCATGCCGCCCAACTCAGCTTTACTCATCCACTAACCCATGAAGCCATCCGGATTCGAAGTCCTTTGCCGAATGATATGAGCAGACTGCTCTATCAGCTATCCACTGGAACTATCTAACTGATAATTTCTCAGTTTAATTCTAAGTAGACAGATATGTATAACATAATTTGAAATGGTATAGCACATTCGCTTACGAATATATGATATAATATTAAATGGTATATCACATTAAGGAGGAATGTTCATGTCACTCGTTACTTCTAAAGAGATGTTTAAAAAAGCCTATCAAAATCAATATGCCGTTGGAGCATTCAACGTAAACAACATGGAAATAATTCAAGGAATCGTTGATGCAGCCAAAGAAGAGCAAGCTCCACTTATTCTTCAGGTTTCAGCTGGAGCACGTAAATATGCCAAGCATGTTTACCTGATTAAACTTGTAGAAGCGGCGCTAGAAGATTCAGGATTACCCATTTGCTTGCATCTGGATCATGGAGAAGACTTTGAAATCTGCAAATCCTGTGTCGATGGCGGTTTCACATCCGTTATGTTTGACGGATCGAAACATCCGTTTGAAGAAAATATTGCCATCACTAAAAAAGTGGTAGAATATGCACATGCCCATGGTGTAGTAGCGGAAGCGGAATTAGGACGTCTAGCCGGCGTAGAAGACGCACTAAAGGTTAATACCAAGGATGCTACCTATACGGATCCCGATCAGGCAGTCGAATTTGTCGAACGAACCGGCGTAGACTCTTTGGCTATAGCCATAGGAACCAGTCATGGTGCCTATAAATTTAAAGGCGAACCGAGTCTGGATTTTGCCCGTTTAGAAAAAATCACCAACATGCTTCCTAATTACCCATTAGTCCTGCATGGCGCTTCCACTGTTCTGCCTGAATTTGTTGAGAAATGCAATAAATATGGCGGCCAAATTAATGGCGCGCAGGGTGTACCGGAAGAAATGCTGTTGCGCGCCGGCAAACTAGGTGTTTGCAAAATCAATATTGATACAGACCTTCGTTTGGCAATGACCGCATCTATACGTGAACACTTTATCACAAATCCCTCTGATTTTGATCCACGTCAGTACTTGAAACCAGCTCGCAACGCAATTAAAAATATGGTTAAACATAAAATCCGTAATGTCCTCAACTGCAGCAACCGTTTATAAAACTTATAATTCTAAAAAATACCTGTCCAAGTAATGGGCAGGTATTTTTGCCGTCACGCGGACTGCCTCTTCCCACTTTAAAATCGCCACGGCTGACGCCTCGCGCTGACAGATACGACGGCTCATAGCTCATAACAAAAAAGCACTCACAATGTGAGTGCTCTCTTAACCAGCAACTATCTATCCTCCCAGGCCGTTTCCAACCAAGTACTTTCGACGTATATGGGGTTAAGCAGTGAACCGAAATCTATGATTTCGTGTGAATCGCTTACACAGAGTGAAACTACTGTGTTCGGTGTGGAACAGGTGGAACCCCATATACGTCGATCGCCGATAGCACCCCATCTGCGTCGTACCCGCAAGGGGTAAGCCGTAGTTCTAAGGCGCTAAAGTGCCAAGGACTACGCATTCATTCCTGCGGTCGCTCCTTCCGCGTACCTCCAGTACTGCTCCAGTCGTGTCCTCGTCATTCCTAGCATCTGGAGCACTCTCGTCAATCTCCGGATTATCACTAAAAAAAGCACTCACAATGTGAGTGCTCTCTTAACTGGCAACTATCTATCCTCCCAGGCCGTTTCCAACCAAGTACTTTCGACGTATATGGGCTTAACTACTGTGTTCGGTATGGGAACAGGTGGAGCCCCATAGCTGTCGTCACCAGATTAAGTGAAGTGAACTTCTCTTTCGAGTATGTTCCTTCAAAACTTCACAGAAGAAAGTGTTCGCATGGATCGGACGGTTAGCTGTTGGCTGTTGGCTTTCTTTAGCCCCTAGCCAAAAGCTCATCGCCCGTTCTTAAGTCAAGCCCTCGGCCTATTAGTACCAGT
>JBDKTO010000068.1 GCA_039680175.1 Veillonellales bacterium
AAAATAGATCAAAGTGGATTAATAACTACCCTCCCTACAGGATGCTTCAAAGTAAATTTTATTGATGAAAATTCGGAAAAATTTGTAACAATAAAAAGCTTAAATAATATTATAGACTATTATCCTAAAATTTGTGCTAACTGCGGTGCCATTATAGAAAACAATCATAAAAACCATAACCTCTGCCCTAATTGCTATAAGGAAAAAAGGCGGGAGGATGTAAAAAATAATGTTAGAAGATACAGGGTTAAAGGGAAATAGTGATGGATGTAATCAGCATCTTGACGTGGGTTAATGAAGGGGGAATGCAAAATCTTAAAAATAAGCAGATGTAATCAGCAAATCGGCGTGGGTTAATGAATAGGTACGCATTATCATTGCAGAAAAGTGTTATCGTAACAAATTTATGTCGTAGAAAATGACACTTGCATTTTTCATAAAATTGAGGTACAATTAAAACATGATACTTACTTATCAATATCGACTTCTTCCAACAAAAGCGCAACTGACAAAACTTAATCAAACGCTTGAACTTTGCCGATGGGTTTATAATGAATCGCTAGCTGCTCGTAAAAACGCTTGGGAGCAAGAACAAAATACTCTTTCCTGCTATGATACATTTAGAATGATTCCTAAATGGAAAGAGCAGAAGCCGGAGTTGAATCAAGTATATTCGCAAGTACTGCGTGATGCTTGTACTCGTGGAGACCATGCTTTCAACGCATTCTTTACGCGAATACAAGCTGGAGAAAATCCAGGATATCCTAAATTCTGTGGATATGGAAGGTATTATAGTTTCACTTATACGCAAGATGGATTTAAACTGTCCGGCAACGAATTGAAGCTTTCAAGAATAGGGAATATTAAAATTATTATTTCTCGCCCATTGCGAGGTAGAATTAAAACTTTAAACATTCGCAGAGATTCTATTGGCAATTGGTATGCTAATTTTTCTTGTAAAGTATTAACTACCCCATTACCGAAGTCAAAAGAAGCAATTGGCATTGACTTGGGTCTCGAATCTTTTGCAACCTTAAGTGATGGTACTAAAGTCGCTAATCCGCGCTTCTTAAAGAAAGATGAAAAAGAACTAGCGAAGGCGCAACGTAAACTGTCAAAAGCAGAAAAAGGAACACCTGAAAGAGAAAAACGGCGTAAGGCAGTTGCGCATATATACCAACGCATTGCCAATCGGCGCAAAGATTTCGCGCATAAATTGTCTAGGAATCTGGTGAACGAATACGGAATCATTGCTCTTGAAAAACTGAATAATAAGAAAATGCTTCAAAATCATTATCTGGCCAAGAGCATCTCTGATGCGGCTTGGAATCGATTTGTACGATATGTTCAATATAAGGCCGAGCAAGCAGATAGGAAATGTGTATTGGTTGATCCGTGTAATACATCTAAAAGGTGTAGCAGATGTGGAACATTAGTTGATAAGTCTCTTTCTGTGC
The DNA here is from genome assembly GCA_039680175.1 of Veillonellales bacterium. Lineage (NCBI taxonomy): Bacteria > Bacillati > Bacillota > Negativicutes > Veillonellales > Veillonellales bacterium. The sequence continues at coordinate 1,458 of JBDKTO010000068.1, forward strand.
GTGTGCATAAGTGTCCAGTATGCAATTTACAAATAGATCGAGATGAAAACGCAGCTATAAATATTTTGGCATTGGGGCTACAATGCCTTGGCGAAAGCCATAGAAGCCATGTTGCTTTAGAACATGGAATAGCCACAATCAGTTGCTCGCGTGAATTAAATGAAAGGGTACAGAAAGACGGTAATAC
>JBDKTO010000069.1 GCA_039680175.1 Veillonellales bacterium
TAAGCGGCAAATTAAAAGCAAAAACTGTTCCTATCAGCGTCTATGATGCCCAAGGACTTGGTATAGATAAAACCGAAATAGGATTGACAGGTTCCCCAACTCGTGTAGTAAAAGTATTCAGCCCGAAGCTGTCGCGTGACACAATCTTCAAACAGGCTAACGGTACTACACAACCGGTTGAAGATTTGCTGAAATTCCTCGTTTCCAAGGAATGCATATAAGGGGGGTAAATAGACGTGTCTACAAATGTAAATGCGAGCGTTCAAAAAGATCTTTCTCAATATAAAGGCGTATTTGTTTTAGGTGAACAAAAAGACGGCCAGCTTCTTCCCGTAACTTTTGAGTTAATTGCCCGCGGCCGTTCTTTGGCAGATGATCTTGGCAGCAAGCTGAGCTGCATTTTGCTGGGCGATGAAATCCAAGACATGGAGCAAGTTTTTCATCGCGGTGCCGATCGGATTTTACATGTAAAAGATGCCGCTTTGAAAAACTTTTTACCAAAATCGTATCAAAATGCCATAGTTAAACTGATTGAAGAAGAAAAACCGGAAATTGTGATTGCGGCGGCAACGACTACAGGCCGTACGGTAATGCCTCTGGCAGCGGCCAAAGTCAATACCGGATTGACCGCGGACTGCACTTCCCTGACGATTGATCCGGAAACAAAACTGCTGCTGCAGACCCGTCCGGCTATCGGCGGCAATATTATGGCTACCATAAAAACTCCCCAGCATCGTCCTCAGATGGCTACCGTCCGTCCACGGTCCTGCAAACCGCTAGCCTTGGATTGTACCCGCACGGGTGAGATTGTTGTCAAAAAATATGACGGTGCTACTTTTATTACTCCGGAAAAATTCCTGGAGTTCATTAAAGATACTACCCAGACGGTAGGCATTGAGGATGCTGAGATCATTGTTTCCGGCGGTAAAGGTTTTAAAAATGCGGAAGGGTTCAAACTGGTCGAGCAGCTTGCTGAATTATTGGGAGCTGGCGTAGGTGCAAGTCGCGATGCTGTAGAATTAGGCTTTACCACCTATCCTCATCAAATCGGCCTTTCCGGTAAAACAGTCGCTCCTAAATTGTATATTGCCTTGGGATTAGCCGGTAAAATTGCTCATTTAGCCGGTATGCAAACTTCTGAGGTCATTGTTGCAGTAAATAAAGATCCTGAAGCTCAAATCTTCAAAGTTGCCGACTTTGCTATTGTTGGTGATGTTTTTGAAGTCGTTCCTATGATGATTGAGGCAATAAAACAGCACAAAGCCAACGCGAAATCGGAAGCTGCTTGCGCTCGTTAATGGTTCAGAGCTGAACAGTGGGAAACTTGAAAGCCAGTAAAAAGGAGGAGCAGGAATGCAATATCATAAACTTACTGCTGAAGATATTAAGGAGTTAAGCGATCTTATTGGTAAAGCCAATGTTGTTGTCGATACAGAAAAAATCGACATGTACTCCAGAGATGAGGTTTCCGATAAACTTTGGGAAAAAGAGCCGGAGGCTGTAGTAAAGCCGGAAACGACGGAACAAGTTTCGAAGATCGTTAAGTGGGCCAACGAAAAAGTCGTACCAATTATTGCCCGCGGCGGTGGTACCGGGCTGGCTGCCGGCGCTGTTCCCCTGCAAGGCGGTATCGTATTATCCCTGGAAAAAATGAATAAAATCATCGAAATTGATGAGGAAAACTTATTTATGGTTCTTGAACCGGGTATTACCACCGGCGATGTACAGCGTAAAGCGAAAGAACATGGCTTATTCTATGCCGGCGACCCTTGTTCCGCTGAATCTTCTTTCATTGGCGGCAACGTAGCAACGAATGCCGGCGGGAATAGAGCGGTAAAATACGGTACGACCAGCCGTCACGTATATGGTTTGGAAATGGTTATGGCCAATGGCGATATTGTCACCTTTGGCGGTAAAAATGTAAAAGATGTCAGCGGGTACGATGTCCTTCATTTGTTCGTCGGCTCCGAAGGAACGCTAGGCGTTATTACTAAAATCTGGCTGAAATTAATGCCGTTGCCTAAATACATTGCGACTTTGCTGGTCCCCTTCCAGACAATGCAGGAAGCAATCAGCGTTGTTCCTAAAATCATGACGGCCGGCATTATTCCTGCTTGTTTGGAATTTATGGATAGCGAGTCCATCAAAGCGTCCGAGCTTTATCTGAACAAAAAACTGCCTTACAGCGATGCCGATGCTTATATTATCTGCCAGGTGGACGGTACGACTGAGGCTCAGGTGGAAAGCGATTATGAAATCATCGGTAAAATTTGTTTGGATAACAAAGCACTGGAAGTATTTGTATCCGACAATATGGCCAGCGAAGAACGGATATGGAAAGCCCGTAAAGCATTTGCCGAAGCCCTGCGTATGGTCAGTCCGGTATACTGCATGGAAGATATCGTAGTGCCTGTTTCTCGTATTCCTGAAGCATTAGCAGAAATTAAGCGAGTTGCCGAGAAATATAACTGCAGACTTCCTAGCGCCGGTCATGCCGGTGATGGGAACATTCACTGCACCCTGTTGCGTGAAGACAGAGATGAGCATACTTGGCATGAATTAAAAGATCAAGTGCTGGCGGAAATTTACGAAGCCGTTTATAAACTGGAGGGAAGTCTGACTGGCGAACATGGTATCGGCGCAAAACGGGCCGAAGCTATGGCGAAACATATGACAGCCGGCCAGCTGGGTATACTAAAATCCATTAAAGATGTGTTAGATCCGAATCACATCCTGAATCCGGGAAAGGTTTTGCTTTATCAATAAAAAGAAGGCTGGTACAAAGGTACCAGCCTTCTTTTATTTAAAATCCCCACGCCAGTAAAAAAACAGCTTCTGCCAGTTTAACAGGGAACGTTGAATTTACGCCCATGAGAATGCATATAAGAAATTGCCGGAATGTTTCTTTCGTTAAAAATAATGGTTGCCTGATGTAAAAACTGCTGATTTATGATATAGCGCAAATCGTAAATATTAACCTTGAGTAGATCAACATCTAATTGTTCTTCATAATAGATAAAGGGAGTAAAGCGGCTAAAAAAATCTCCTAATGGCGTTTTTTGGGCTTCGACAGTAAGGCTGGATACTTCAGTAGCTTTTGGCAGGCTGGCGTGAATTTCTACAAGGGGATAGAAGGCACTAATCTGGCCGATAAAATATCGCACGTCCGTTTCTAACACAAAATCCCAAAAAAAGAGACGTTTTAAAGCGGGCATAACAGTAATCCGGCTGACCGTATGAGCGGCAAAGTTTGCTGTCAGCCATTTTGTGGCTTGCTGACGCAGATATAACCGCAGACCGATATAGACAATAATCGTTGCAAGAGTGGCTGAAGCTAGTCCGACAGGCGTAAAATCACCTGCATATAATAGCAGCATGAGGGATAGCAGTATCGGATCAAATACATTGAGCAGCTGCACACTCTTGCGATCAGCTCGAAATGGCCAGAGAATTGCTGCCCCATGGGTATTGAAATAGTCAATACCAATGTGAGAGATTCCACCGATATAGGCCCAGCTGAATACAGTAAGGAGTGATGATTGCGGCATGAACAAGTGAATGGCGATAGTAATTAATGCTGACCACAAAGCTAATCCGGGAAAGGAATGAGAGAAGGCGCGGTGCTGCTTCAGATAAGCCAGGTTACCCCGCAGCAGAGCGATAATATCAAAATCAGGCGCTTGCGCGCCCAGGAGTGTTGCAATATATACAGGGTCATTTACAGTTGCCGGTTGTCCGGATAAACCGGCTACGGCGATTCCGATAAGGGTATGGGATAACGTATCCATGGGCATACCTCCGCTAAAAAAAGGTTTACATAAGATTATAGCACAGACCGGGGGAGGACTTCTATGGTAAGTTGTGGATTTTTATATGTCTGGCGTTATATAATAGAGTTAATAATACAGTTAGTATAAGAACCGTGAAGGGATAGGAATGGTATTTATGCAGGAAGAATATGAAAGTATTGATCCGCGGTTTGCCCAGTCATTAGTTGATATTGTCGCCAGTGAACTGAAGAAGAACGTTAATATTACCGACCATAATGGCGTTATTATTGCATCTTTCAGCAAAGATCGGATTAAACAGGTTCACGAAGCTGCGGCCCGGATGCTTAAAACAGGGAAAATACAGGAAGTTGCGGTATACGGTAATGAAGGCGATAGCTTACATGGTGTGCGGCCAGGACTCAGTGTGCCCATTATGTTTGATAAGCGGTGTGTAGGGGTAATCGGTGTTACCGGTGATCCGGAGCTGGCCGCTCCTTATGCCCGGCTGGCGGCGAGGTTTGTGGAGGCGGCATTGGAATCGAATGCGCAAAAGGAAAAGCTGCTGGGAGTGCTGAACGAAAAGAAAGAATTGCAGTCTGTATTGTTAAATAAAACTATTAGTATTCAGGAAGACGAACGAAAGAAAATTTCTCGTGAACTTCATGATGAAACGAGTCAGTCGTTAACCTCCATTATTGTCGGCTTACGGGTGCTGGCGGAACATGTTCAAAGTCAAACTGAGCAGGAAAAAATTTTGCAGATGCGTGATCTTGCCGTGAATACCCTGGAGGCAGTACACCGCTTAGCGGTTGAATTACGTCCCGTACTTTTGGACGATTTAGGACTGGTGGCGGCAGTACAAAAGTATATTGAAAATTATTCGCGGCAATATGACATCAAGGTGAATATTAATTTTGCTAATTTATCCCGGGAACGATTTTCACCGGAAATTGAGATCACCTTATACCGTATTATTCAGGAAGCATTAACCAATATTGCCAAGCATGCCAAAGCTTCCTATGTTCAGGTTACATTGTGCAAAAAGCAGTCCCAGCTTTTTTTGACAATGATTGATGACGGAGTGGGATTTGAACCGGATACTTTTGAAGCTCACAGTAAAATGCGGCTGGGAATTTATGGAATGAAAGAAAGAGTTGTATTGTTGGACGGACGATTTGATTTGAGGTCCCATACGGGGGAAGGAACGACTATTACGGTGGAAATCCCTCTGCGGAAAAGAAAAAGGCGTTTAATATGATATTTATCATATTAAACGCCTTTTTTTCTCATTGAATCCGAATTACTTTTTACCAGCCTGGTAAGCTTTATCCAGTAGCTGGATCACATGAACTACTTGAGTATTATCTTGATGATTTTGTACAAGACCATCGGTAATATGCATCCGGCAGCTGCCGCAGCTTGTCGCGACAATATCGGCATGGGTTGAGGCAATATCGGCAACCTTCCGATCATTGATTTTTCGGGAAAGTTCATAGTTTGCTAAGCTGAAAGAACCGCCTGATCCGCAGCAGCGAGCGGGTTCTTTCATTTCTACGAATTTAATGCCGGGGATTGCATTTACAATCTCACGGGGCTGCTGGGTGACCTTAATACCGCGAACCATATGACAAGGATCGTGCATTGTTACCGTTGCTTTCACTTCTCCCAGATTATCCTTGCGGAATTTCACTACATCAACGAGAAATTCGCTGATTTCTAAAGTCTTCTTGGCCAGCTTTTCTGCCCGGGCTTTCATGTCCGGTTCATCCTTAAACATTTTAGGATATTCAAATTTGAATGCTTCAGCGCAAGAACCGCAGGCCGCAACAATATAGTCAACATCATAGCGTTCAAAGGTTTGAATGTTATGTCTGGCAAATGTTTTACCGGTTTCTATATCACCCGAAGTGAATACCGGAGTGCCGCAGCAATGCTGCATGCTGGGCATTACAACTTCAACATCGTTTGCTTTCAGAACATTAATAACAGATTGTCCGATATCGGTATATGCATAGTTGATAGTGCAACCGGTAAAGAAAGCTACCCGCATTTTAGGTTTATCCACTTTAATTGTTTCAGGATATTGATTTCTTAAAGGAGTAGCCGCAAAGGGGGTCAAAACTCGTCTTTTGTCCATTCCGGGCATAGGGAAGCGAGCTACAACCGCCATTGGACGGGGCAGTTTTTTCATGCCAAGCGGTCCGAAGAGACCGGCCATCCGCAAGGCAAAGTCAAATAGGGGTCTGTTCTTTAGCAAAGTGAATACTTTTTGCTTCATCGGGTGAAGACCACGGGCCTTTACAATGGCCTGACGCCCCCGGATAATGAGTTCATCGGCAGGTACGCCGGAAGAACAGTTTGCAGCACAGGCTTTACAAGAAAGGCATTTACCCAATGCCTTCTCAAAATTGTCGGAAATGGGAATATCGCCTTTTAAAACGCCTTCCATGAGTGCCAGTTTACCCCGGGCTACGCCGGATTCAACACCGACCTCTTTAAAAATGGGACAGACTGCCATACAATTGCCGCATTTCACACAATTGGCCAGAGCATCTTCTATGTCGCGCAGCAGCTCTTTATCGTGCTCGTTTATATCCTTGGCCGTAATCTCATTGCTCATTATTAACACTCTCCCACTAGTTTTCCAGGATTAAGAATCAGATTGGGATCAAGTGCACGCTTAATTGATCTCATCGTTTCCATGAGGATAGGACCATGCTGCTGTTCCATCCAGGACAGCTTACCTAAGCCGATTCCGTGTTCACCGCTTAATGTTCCGTTCAGCTTAAGCGCCGTTGTAAAGATTTCGTCCATGGCTTTATCAACACGTTCCATTTCTTCTTTGATCCGGAGGTCACAAACAATAGTGGGATGCATGTTGCCGTCGCCGGCATGACCAAAAGTACCGATGGTAACGTTGTATTTTTTAGCAATGTCACTTACAGCACGGAGAAATTTAGGGACTTGACTGCGGGGAACGGTTGCATCTTCACAAAAAGTGGTGGGACGAAGTTTTGACAATGCCGGCAGGGCGGCACGGCGGGCAGCCCAAAGTTTGTCCACTTCTTGCTGATTTTTGGCAACTTGGACGGAAAAAGCATGATTCTCTTTTAAAACGGCAAAGACTTTTTCAGCTTCCGCTTCCACAACGGTTGGATTGCCGTCAACTTCGATGAGCAAAACAGCTTCCGCATCCAGTGGCAAGCCGACTTTCGCAGAATCTTCCACTGTACGGATGGTTGAATTATCCAGGATTTCCAGAGTACTAGGAATGATTTTATGGGAAATAATACCAGCTACAGAATTACCAGCATCATCAAGATTTTTAAAGATAGCCATCATGGCTTTTTTTGCTTCGGGAGCAGGAACTACTTTGAGGATAAGTTTAGTAATGACACCAAGTGTACCCTCAGCACCGGTAAAGAGTTTGGTCATATCATACCCGGATACATCTTTTACGTTTTTACCGCCGCAGTTTATTATATTTCCGTCAGCTAATACTACTTCCATTCCCATGACATAGTGCTTGGTAACCCCATATTTTAAGCCTCTTAATCCACCGGCATTTTCAGAAACGGTGCCGCCTAAAGTTGCAGTTGCAACAGTACCGGGATCAGGCGGATAAATAAGGCCGAACTCTGCCACTGCCTTGTTTAAATCAGCAACAACTACGCCTGGCTGAGCTACGGCAATCAAATTTTCTTTATCAATTTCCAGGATTTTATTCATACGAGTTGTTACTAGGACAATACCGCCATTGGTGGGACAGGTGTCGGCGCATAAATTCGTGCCGGAGCCACGGGTATAAACAGGAATTTTGTTGCTGTTGGCCAAAGCCAAAATTTTGGAAATTTCTTCTGTGCTGGCCGGCCGTACAACTGCCTCAGGAAGATGCTGATGACCGGGAGTTGCATCATAGGAGTAACAATACAGGTCTTCAGGGCTGGTCAATAGATATTCAGGACCAACAATCTTCTTTAATGCATCAAGGGTACTGGTTTGCATTTTTCAAAACTCCTCTACAAATTAATTGAATTTTATAAACATATGAGACATACATATCTACTACTTAATAGTTTCGCTGAAATTTTGGCAGAAGTAAATCAGGTAAAGGTAGTATTATTCTATCAGTAAAATCCTTACATATGCGTAAGATGTATACCTACAAAGCTAAATATTGATGAGTTTATAATGAATTGCGTAATTTACCAGCTCTGATTTTTTCCTTACATTCAGCTTATTCATTACCCGGGAACGATAGGTGTCGACGGTTTTAGCACTGATGGAAAGTAGTTTCGCAATTTCGCTGTTAGTGTGGCCCTGGGCTAAGAAACGGAGCACTTCCCGTTCACGGATACTAAGCAGTACATAAGGATTTCGACTGTCCGGTTCATTCACAGAGGAATGCAATAGACTGTCAATCAGGGTTTGGGAGATGGTTTCGTTTAAATATCTTTTGCCGGCGTGAATTTTCAGGATACCCTCAATCAGCTCGGTATCAGCTGATTTTTTTAAGACGTAGCCGTCTGCTCCGGCTCGCATAACTTCTTTGATATATTCTTCATCGTCGTACATTGTCAGAACCAGCACTCGGCAGGAAAGATTGCGAGAACGGATTTCTTTGAGGCAGTCCACACCGCTCATGCCCGGCATGGAAAGATCAAGAATGAGAACATCAGGAGTGAGTTCTTCTACCATCTTCAGCACTTCCAGACCATCGCCAACTTCACCGATTACTTCGAATTGCGGCGAACAATTCAACAGGGCTTTTAGTCCGGAGCGGAGCACTGCGTGGTCGTCAGCAATGATGATACGAATTTTATCCATAAATTACCGGCGCCTTATCAACCTGGTTATCAGGAGACAACGCCGCCCCCCTTTCTTCATTCAGCTATTTTTTATCCTACTGTAAACTGTATCACATTTTATTTTTTCCGTAAACAGACAAACCATGTTATCAGGTTTATACTAAGAATAGAATTCAGAGTAAGGTAGTACAGTAGAAAGGAGAATCAGCAGCGTGGAAGATATTACGAGCATTGATATTGGCAGGGCATCACTGCGCATTGCCATCAGTGAAACTCGTCAGGATGAACAGTGCATACGGCAGGAATTGTTGAAACGCGGCATTCATTCCGTAGCCGTTGACTTTGGCGGCGAGTTTGTAGCTTCCGTAAAGAAAATCATTGAACGGGCTGTGGTGGCGGCAGAAAGGCAGGGGCTGGTAGCGCCCAATCACGTAGGGGAAGGAGCGGTTGCCGGTGCGGCGCGTGCGGCGCTGGAACAGATTACTCCCAAAGCCGTGGGACTCAATGTCGGCGGAAAAATCGGGATAGCCCGTTGTGGTGAACATTTATGTGTGGCGATATATTTCGGAGTGGGAGTGCTGAACTTAAATGAAGTAGCCGTTGGGCTGGCTCACCGTTCTCTGCCGCAAGAAAGTCAAGGCTGAGTTACAGGAATTTTCAAAGTATTAGGGAATAAGATATAGGATGTATAATATTTTCACTAAATCAAAGGGTGGTGTTTCTATGAAAACTGTCGTATGTTCCGGTCAGGCGCCTCAGGCCATTGGCCCTTACTCTCAGGCGATAAAGGCGAACGGTTTTCTATTTATTTCCGGGCAGATACCGTTGGATTCGGTAAGCGGACAAACTGTTTATGGCGGAATTGAGCCTCAGACATATGAGGTATTAAATAATCTGAGGGCAATTTTAGAGCAAGAAAAGCTGACATTTTCCGATGTAGTCAAAACTACGGTTTTCCTGCAGGATATGAATGATTTTGCGGTAATGAATAAGATCTACGGTCAATATTTTACGCAAGAGCATCCGGCCAGGGCTTGTGTTCAGGTTGACCGGCTGCCGCGTAATGTTCTTGTGGAAATGGAATTAATTGCCGTTTACCCCGAGCCGTAAATAAAAATCATCCAGGCTGCTTAAAACAACTGACGTCGATTGTTGCGCCAGTTATTTTTTGGGGCAGATCCGTTCACTGTGATGGCCGCACCAAATAAATAAAATGCTGCCGATAATAATTGCGGCCAGACTGGTTAACTGGGCTGATTTTAACCCCCACAGCAGGGTGCCGTAATCGCCCCGCAGGTATTCCAAAAAGAAGCGGGCAAGGGAATATAATACGGCATATAAAATAAAAACCTGACCTTTAGCATGATTGGTGGTTCTAAATAGCAGCAGCAGGACAAAAATAACCAGATCAATTTGTCCTTCCCAGACTTCTGCCGGCCAAAGCGGCTGATTGCCATATACTTGGTAGGCTAAGGTAGTATTGGGATAAATAATACCGAAAGAACTGCCGGTAGGGTGACCAAAGGCATCTCCATTCAGCAGGTTTGCCATTCTTCCCAGGGCTTGTCCCATGATAATGGAAGGAGCGGCTACAATATCGGCAAAGGCCCAGGTATCGATATGGTGGCATTTGGTGTATAAATAACCGACAATGGCTCCCAGGATAACACCTCCCTGGATTGCCATTCCTCCCTGCCAGACAAAGGGGATTTCTAAAAGATGGTGTTGATAATATTCCCAATCAAAGAAGAAAACATCCCATAACCTTGCGCCGACAATTCCTGCCAAACCGCAGTAAATGCCGATATCCGGCACATGCTGCTGCCAGCGGCCGTCTTGCTTGGCCAGGAAGTAGGCGGTGCATGTAGCCAGAATAATACTCAGACTCAGGATTAAGCCGTAGGCCCGAATAGGAAAGTCGCCAATAAAAAAAAGATACTGATGCAAGTTAACGCCTCCAGGATGATTTGTTATGGAAAGCCACCCCTGGGGGTGGCTTTTCCCTAAATGGATGGTGCTATTATTTTAAAAAGGTAATCATTTGTTTTACAATCCGGGCTATTTTTTCTTTATCTGCAATATCAGGGGATTCATTGTCACAGAGACATTCGACGGCGTTATTTTCCAATATATAAATGCCGATTTTTTCAACCGATGCTCGGATAGCAGAAAGCTGAATCAGCACACTGCTGCAGGACTGGCCTTCTTCCACCATTCCCTCAATCCCGGCAATATGTCCTTTCACATTTTTCAACCGATTCAAAACCTCTGCTCTTGCAGGCGATTTGTCCATCCTGAGCTGCTCCTTTTTGTCTTACGAATTTACTTCATTATAGAATAATTCGGCAGATTTATGCAAGGCAAAAGAGCAGCCTGGCTGAAAAGTTTTTATACCGTTTTTATCCATGCTTCGAATTTGGTCAGCAATTCGCTGCGGGTCGTATCTACTTCCGAGCCCCGCCATTCCTGGCCGGTATCATTGTCAAGCCAGCTGTCTTTGCTGCTGTAGGCACTGCTTGGATAAAATTTTTCCTTTATTGTTGTACGCATGTCATCCAGCATGCTTTGTTTAATGGTTTTATGGGTTGAGCGGTAGCCGGCCTTTTCTTCGGTGAATACTTGCAGTCCCGTATCATCAAGGCTGATTTCAATATGGCTTAGCAGCTTGCCTTGCTGCTGAGCAGTGTTGAGTGCCTGTCTGGCGGCGGCGGTAGCCTGTTCCCGGGTGATGGTGTCCTCCGCTACCGTAATTCTGACGTTGCCGATAATTAATTTATACATCATGCACCTCCCTCAAAAATATTGTATGTTTGATTAAGCATTATAGAACAATAATCGGTTCGCAAAAAGTTGACTTTTTAAACTGACTGGGATATAATTACATGCATAAATCCAAAGAAACAGAGTAGTAAGCCCAGTATGGGGAAAACAGAAAATTGGCGGCTGATGCGAGCCAATCCCCGGGGTGCCGAACTGGCTGTGGAGGAGCAGTTGCAAGGAAACTGACGGCTGATTCACGTTACGAATCAACGAGAGGATGACATGGTCATCAAACAGGGTGGTATCGCGGGAATCACTCGTCCCTGGCTTATAAGCCATGGGGCGTTTTTTCGCTTATGACGAAACAGGAGTTTCTAACAAATTGGGAGGTATAGCATGAACGAGAGATATGTTCCCCGGGAGATTGAAAAGAAGTGGCAAACTCTTTGGCAGGAGCAGGATGCCTTTAAAACGGTATTAAACCGTCAAAAGCCTGAGTATTATGTTTTGGAAATGTTTCCTTATCCTTCAGGCAATTTACATATGGGGCATGTGCGCAACTATTCTATCGGCGACGTGCTGGCCCGTTTTAAGGTCATGCAGGGCTACAATGTGCTTCACCCTATGGGATTTGACGCCTTTGGCATGCCGGCGGAAAATGCAGCCATTAAACATGGCATTCATCCGGCAGAGTGGACTTGGGGCAATATGGATAATATGAAGCGACAGCAGCAGGAACTGGGGCTGTCCTATGACTGGGAACGGGAAGTGGCGACCTGCCATCCGGAATATTACCGCTGGACCCAGTGGCTGTTTCTTCTGTTTTTCAAACGGGGACTGGCCTACAAGAAAAAAGCAACCGTCAACTGGTGCGACGACTGTAATACGGTGCTGGCTAATGAGCAGGTCATTGACGGTCACTGCTGGCGGTGTGATTCACCGGTCAGAAAAAAGGATTTGGAGCAATGGTTTTTTAAGATTACCGATTACGCCGATCGGCTGCTGGCAGACTTAAGCGAGCTGAAGGGCTGGCCGGATCGGGTAAAAACGATGCAGGAGAATTGGATCGGCCGCAGTGAAGGGGCGGAGTTCAGTTTTGAAGTTCCCGAATTGAAGGAAAGAATTCCTGTTTATACGACACGGCAGGATACTGTGTTTGGTGTTACCTATATCGTATTGGCACCGGAGCATCCTCTTGTGGAAAGATTAATTGAGGGAAAAGAAACAGCTCCGGCCGTACGGGAGTTTGTTGAAAAGGTTCGCCATTTAAGTGAAATCAGCCGGACTTCCAATGAATTTGAGAAGGAAGGGATGTTTACCGGCGCTTATGCGATCAATCCCTTTACCGGCGAAGAGGTTCCTATCTGGGTAGCCAACTACGTTTTGTTTGAATACGGAACCGGGGCCGTGATGGGTGTGCCGGCCCATGATGAGCGTGACTGGCAGTTTGCGAATAAATATGGATTGGCGAAGCGCCTGGTGGTCAGCCCAGCCGGTTCTGATTTGACGATTGAGACCATGACCGGAGCTTACGATGGTCCCGGAATGATGGTCAATTCCGGACCGTTCACCGGTATGGACAATGCCAAGGGCAGATCCGCTATAGCAGACTGGCTGGAGAAAAAGGGAATTGGCAAACGCCGGGTTAACTATCGTCTCAGAGACTGGCTGGTATCTCGTCAGCGTTATTGGGGAGCACCGATTCCCATCATTTATTGTCCTGATTGCGGCGTTGTTCCGGTGCCGGAGGATCAACTGCCGGTGCTGCTGCCGGAAAATGTACAATTTGACGCCGGTGTTGTGTCACCGCTGGCTCAGGCTGAGGAGTTTGTAAATTGTACTTGCCCGAAATGCGGCGGCAAAGCGAAGCGGGAAACGGATACGATGGACACCTTTATCTGTTCTTCCTGGTACTATATGCGCTATACGGATCCCCGCAACACCACAGCTCCTTTCGATCCGTCAAAAGCAAATCATTGGTTGCCGGTGGATCAGTATATCGGCGGAATTGAGCACGCTATTTTGCATCTCTTGTATTCCCGGTTCTTTACCAAAGTTCTGAAGGATGCCGGATTGATTCAAGTAAATGAGCCGTTCAAAAATCTGCTTACCCAGGGAATGGTGATCAAAGACGGTGCCAAGATGTCAAAATCGAAAGGCAATGTGGTATCGCCGGAAGAAATTATTGGCAAATACGGTGCCGATACCGCCAGATTGTTTATATTATTTGCCGCTCCGCCTGAACGGGATTTGGAATGGAGCGATCAGGGAGTGGAGGGTTCCTATCGGTTCCTTGGCCGGCTGTGGCGAATTGTCGGCCATTATGCTGCGTTTCTGTCCGAAGATGACAGTGACTGTGATCCTGGCAAGCTAACCAAGACGGAAACTGACTTGCGGCGGGCTTTGCATGTTACGATTAAGAAAGTATCGGAAGATATTGGAAGCCGGTTTAATTTTAACACTGCAATCAGTTCGATTATGGAATTAGTGAATGCCATGTATGCTGCCAAAGATCAGCAGGATTCCCTGAATCCGGGGCTGGTTCGCGAAGTGATATCCGGTTTGCTGCGACTGCTGGCCCCGTTTGCACCGCATATTACTGAAGAATTATGGCATGAGACCATCAAGCAGGGCAGCGTGCATAAACAGCCCTGGCCGGTTTTTGATGCGGCAGCCGTCAAAGTGGACGAGGTTGAAATCGTGCTGCAGATTAATGGCAAAGTGCGGGATAAAATAGTTGTATCTGTAGGGCTGGACGCCAAGAAGCTGGAACAGATCGCCTTGGAACAGGAAAGAGTTCAGAAGCTTATTGCCGGCAAGAAAATCGTCAAGATCATTTGCGTTCCGCAAAAAATAGTCAATATAGTAGTAAAATAGAATTAGCCGGCAGATAAGGGAACATCACCGTAAAAAGCAGTTGACGCAAACGTTGACTGTTTTTTTACTGTTCTGCTATATTTTTTATATACTCTGATAGGTATTTTCAATTTTATGTCAAAAATAGTAATTATTCGTTGCATTTTGGAATCCTACGGGTCTGGTAAGAAAAATGCTGGTAAATGGGGTGGCGGAGTGGAGAAACTGCAAAAGCGGCTGGTCTTGGCTGCTGTTTTAGCTGCTGTTATCTTGGCTGGCAGCACGTATGCTTTTTGGCAGAAAAACACGGCAGCGGAAACAACGGCGGCTGGCGGCGGGACGAAAGACAGTATGCCCATGGCGGAGTTAAAGGGAGAAATCGTTATTTACATCAACGGGGCGGTCAATCAGCCGGGGGTCGTCAGAGTTCCCGCCGGAACACGGGTAATTGATGCTATTAACTTGGCTGGGGGACTGGCTTCGGGAGCGGATGTCAATAAACTGAATTTGGCTCAAAACGTCAAAGACGGCATGCATATTTTTGTTCCGGGCGGTATTGTGAGTGCGACTGGTGCTGCCGGCGGCGGAGTGGTGAACGGAAACCGGGTAAATATCAATACGGCGGACAAAGCGGAGCTGGACAAGCTGCCAGGGATTGGTCCCGCCTTGGCCCAGCGTATTGTTGATTACCGTCAGGCGAACGGTTTGTTTAAAGATCCGGCTGAGATTAAGAAAGTCCAGGGGATTAGTGAAAGCAAATATAATAATCTTAAAGACAAAATCGGCATATGATTGCGGATATGAAGTTCAAAGCTGATTTTTTACTTTTACTTGCAGCCGCCATTTGGGGATTCGCCTTTGTCGCCCAGCGAGTGGGTATGGATTATGTAGGGCCGTTTACTTTTAATGGAGTGAGATTTGCTTTAGGCAGTTTGTCTTTAGTGCCGCTGATTTATGTTTATAAAAGGAATTCCCTGAATACGAGCAGCAACAGCACTAAACCGATCCATGGCTGGCGGGTGGGACTGCTGGCAGGATTCATTCTTTTTATAGCCGTAACTTTTCAGCAAATTGGGCTGATTTATACGACTGCCGGAAAAGCGGCTTTTGTAACTTGCTTGTATATTGTATTTGTACCCATTGCGGGGATTTATTTGAAGCAGCGGATTACTATCGGTACCTGGTGCGGCTGTCTATTGACCATAGCCGGATTATATTTTTTGTGTATCAAGGAAGGCTTCACTATATTATGCGGCGATTTGCTTGAGCTTATCGGAGCGTGCTTCTGGACAGTCCATATTCTGCTGATTGATCATTTTTCCCGGAAGATCGATACTTTGCAGTTGGCTTTTTTTCAGTTTGCTACTTGCTCTGTACTGAGTCTTATAACCGCGCTATGGCTGGAGACAATTACGATTGATGGAATTCTGCAGGCGATTATGCCGATTTTATACGGTGGTTTCTGTTCGGTTGGTATTGCTTATACGTTACAAATTGTCGGACAGAAATATGCTGAGCCTTCGCACGCTGCTATTATTCTCAGCATGGAAACAGTTTTTGCGGTGATTGGAGGATACTTTCTTCTCAATGAAGTCCTTGGATTACGTGAACTGCTGGGTTGTGGGCTGATGATGACCGGAATGTTGTTATCGCAGCTTCAGATGAAATGATATAGGAGGGGGAGCTGTTTTATGGAACAACAGGAATTTGCTGTAGATAATTTAAACAAAAAGGAACTTGCCGGTATGGTCATAGACATGCTGCATCGAACTATAGTGCATCACGTATTTTGGTTTAAAGAAGTGGAGCACCAATTCGGCTTTGAAAAAGCCCTGGAAATCATGGGCGATGCTTATGGAAAAAGCCGGGGAGTTCAATTGCATCGTTTGGGAAAAATGTTTGGCTTTAAGCTGGTGGATGGAATTCCCGAGCCGCTGCTGGACATGCCCCAGGAAAAGTTGACTGCATTGATCAGCAGTTTGGGATTAAACTGGCTGGCCGGTGACGGCATCTGGTTTCAGGCAGTGGAGTCCAGGCAGGGGATGTTGGCTGCCAAGCGCTGCAACGATTCCTGCTGGGCTTGGTTTTCCCCCTTCGAGGCTTGGTCGATCAAGCGGCTGTTGAATCTGCCGGAACAGCCGGGACTGGCAGGATTGAAAACAGCGCTGCAACTGCGGCTGTATGCCAGAATTAACGTACAGTCCATTATTGAGGAAAGTCCTGCCAGCATATTGTTGCAAATGAATGACTGCCGGGTGCAGTCCGCCAGAAACAGCAAAGAACTGGAGGATTATCCCTGCAAGTCGGCTGGTTTGGTGGAGTATACGACCTTTGCCCGGGCTATTGATTCCAGGATTAAGACAGAGTGTGTAGGCTGTCCGCCGGATGATCATCCTCAGGAATGGGCCTGCGCCTGGCGGTTCAGTATCGAGTGAACCGGCCGAATCTTATTGTCGTTTTGACTGTCGCTTTTGCCGGCGGTATTTGGCTTGGCAGTCTGTATTTTGGATCGCTTGGGTTCTTGTATGGCAGTGCGGCGGTGCTGATTTCTGCCGCCTTGTGGTATAGTTTTCGGCGTCCCAAGGCGGCAGTATGGCTGTTGGCTGCGGTGTTCTTTGTCTGCGGGATGATACGGTTTATTCATTCTGAGGCCTTATCGCCATTGGATATCAGCCAATATGCCGGACGCCAGGGCACTGTTGTCGGCGAAATTGCTGCTGTTCCGCAGGTGACGAAGCTGGACGAGGGGAAAATTAAGGTAAAATATGTGCTGGCAGTCCGAAAAATTCGTTTTGGCAAAGCAGCGGAAACAGCTACCACTGGTTCCGTCATTGTGAGTTCCCGGCAGGCTGAAAATTCCTATATTGGGAAATATGGCGATATGGCAGCCATGAGCGGTAAAATCGTATCATTGCACGGCTATAATAATCCAGGGCAATTTAACAGTGTAGCCGCTTTACAACGTCAGGGCATTACCGCCAGAATGACAGTAGAATCCGGCAGCAGCCGCTTTCAGAAAGCAGAAGCTCCCCATTGGCAGAATAAAGTCGCTCAATGGCGGGACAGTGTTATCGCTCAGATACAAACCGTACTGCCCGCCGGCAACGGAGCTATTTTGGTGGGTACGCTGTTTGGCGGTTACAGCGGGATCACGCCGCAGGTCATTGCCGATTTTGCGACTACCGGCATCGTTCATATTTTATCGGTGTCGGGCTCTCACATTGCGCTGGTGGCGGGAGTGATTTTGTGGCTGGGGTCCCGGTTGAAGCTAAGGCAGGGTATCGTGGCTTTTTTCGCTGGCTTTTCGATTCTTTTTTATTCGGTTTTTGCCGGTCTGACGCCGCCGGTGATCCGTTCGGCAGTTATGGGGCTTACGGCTCTGGCTGCCATGGGCTTTGCCAGGGAAAAAGATGCGCCGGCCGCTTTGGCTCTGGCCGGACTTAGTATGCTGGTTGTTCAGCCGGGGCTTATTTATGACATCAGCTTTCAGCTTTCCTTTGGTTCCACTGCCGGGCTGGTGTATCTCTATCCGAAGACAGTGGGACGGCTGCTGTTTCTGCCCCGCTGGATAGCGGAAGCATTGGCGGTGACATTATCCGCCCAGCTGGCTGTCTTGCCGTTTCTGGCATGGTATTTTAATAGTTTTTCCCTTAGCTCTTTTATTGCCAATATTATTGTTGTCCCTATTATTGAAGCAGTCGTTGTTTTGGGTCTGGCCGGAGTGTTAATCGGTTCTATTTTAAGTGTGCCGGGCAAGATTATATTGGTGCTATGCAGCCTGTTGATTGGCCTGATTGTTCAAATTGTGACTGTGCTGGCGGCCCTTCCGGGCAGTGCCGTCTATCTGCCGCCGATTGGCCTGGCCGGGGGAATGGTTTATTATTTGTTTGTAGGGTGGCTGTACGGATATCAGCCCCGGAGGTTTCCCGGTTTATCTGAACTGGTGCGGCGCTGGCCCAAAAGCAGTGCCGGCTTTATTGCAGCGGCCATTGTTTTGTTTACCGGATATATTTGCTATCCTGCTGCCGTCGCGGTGCATTTTATTGATGTCGGCCAGGGAGACGCGACTCTTATCACTACTCCTCACGGTCGGTCGGTTTTAGTGGATACCGGCGGCAGCTTAGGGGAATCCACAGATTTTGATGTTGGTGCCCGGGTAGTGGTTCCCTATTTAAAGCATTATGGGGTGCGGCAGGTTGATTATCTGGTTTTGACTCACGGGCATCAGGATCATGCCGGCGGTGCCGCCTCTGTCGTCGCTGCTATTCCGGTTCGAAATGTGATGCTGTCCCGGGAGGATTATTCTCCGGCGGTACAGTCAATGCTTCATGCCGCAAAGAATAGCACGATTATTCCCATCTACAAAGGACAGCAGATTGTCCTTGACGGAGTCCGGCTTGATATTCTCCACGCAGCAGAGGGGGCGATTGTCCGTACGGGAAACGAGGTATCAAGTGTCGTGCGGGCGAGTTATGGCAGCCACAGTTTTCTGATTACCGGCGATTTAGAGGCACAAGGGGAAATGGCAATGCTTGCCGGTAATGATTCTCTAGCCGCGACTGTGTTAAAGGTGGGGCATCATGGGTCGAAAACGGCTTCTACCATACCTTTCCTGCAGGCGATTGATCCTAAATATGCGGTTATTTCGGTAGGCAGCAATAACCGGTTTGGTCATCCTCATCCAGATGTACTGGAACGGTTTGTATCCCGGGATATTTCCGTACTTCGTACCGATCTTCAAGGCGCCATTGTTTTTTATAGTGATGGAAGCGAATTGGCGGTTCGTACCTTTGTCAGATAAAAACGAACCAAGGTTAAGAAGGAGAAAGCTATGGATTATGCAGCAGCAGTAGAAGAAATTAAAATCGGCCGGATTCGGCCGCTGTACCTTATTTACGGTGAAGAGGGGTATCTGGCCCGGCAGATTGAAAAGCAAATTATTGATGCGGTGCTGCAGCCGGATGAGCAGGAGATGAATCTAACTGTTC
Source organism: Veillonellales bacterium (assembly GCA_039680175.1). NCBI lineage: Bacteria > Bacillati > Bacillota > Negativicutes > Veillonellales > Veillonellales bacterium. Next base: position 19,183 of record JBDKTO010000069.1, read on the forward strand.
TGGATCGGGAGCCGCCGGCGCCGGAATTGCGAAATCTGGTGGAAACAGCTCCGTTTATGGGAGAAAAAAATGTTGTTATTATCAGAGGAACTGGGTTATTTCGCTCGCGCAAAGGCGGCGGTGAGGAAACGGCACCAGCGGATTCGGCAGACCGGCAGTGGATAGAAATTTTCAGCAATATACCGGAGTATAGCTGTTTGGTACTGTCTACGCGGGGAAAAGCGGATAAGCGCCGGACAATTTTTAAAACGGTGGAGAAAAACGGCGCTGTTGTTCCGGTGGCACCATTAAAAGTGAATGAGATACGTCCCTGGCTTAACGAACAATTGATCCAATTGGATAAGCGAATGAAACCGGATGCGATGGAATATTTCATGAGTATTATCGGCATTATGTCGCCGATTTCTTTAGAATTTTTGGCCAATGAGCTGGAAAAGATGGCGCTGTATACCCGGGAGCGGCGGGAGATTATGTTAAGGGACATCCAGGCAGTGCTGTCGTCTATTCCGGAAATTTCTATTTTTACCATGATTGATAGTTTAAGCCGGAAGCAGGTTTCCCAGGCTTTGCAATTGCTGGACGAGCAGCTGGCGGCAGGGGAGCCGCCGCTGAAAATACTGTCTTTATTGGCGCGGCAAGTCAGAATGCTGTGGCAGGCCAAAGAAATGTCCGCCAACGGCAGGGGCAGCCGGGAAATAGCCGTTCGGCTGGAAGTGCCGCCGTTTATCGGCGAAAAGATGGTCAGACAGAGCCGGCAATTTTCATTGCAATCACTGAAACAGGCCTCCCTGGCACTGGCAGATGCGGATTTTGGGCTGAAAACGAGCCGAACAGACAGTGTGGTGTTGGAAAAAATTATTATTGAATTATGTCAATAAATATGTTAATATACATGTCACGCCGAAGTTCAATGAACACGGGGGACCCATTTATGGGGTGAATCCGCATTTGCGCGGTAGGGAGTCCCTTTATCCCGAACCCGTCAGCTAACTCCGCAGGCGTAGGAAAGGGGTATAAAAAATGAAGAAGTTTATGCTAGGTGTTATTGCTATGGCTATTTTTGGGTTTAGCGCAGTATTACCGGCGGCTTACGCCGCCCAGGGACACGAAGACCATGAGGCTGCAATGAATATAGTCGCAACAGCTTATGCACCGGGGGCTCATGACAATGGCAAGTGGGAAAACAAAACTTATCTGGGAACTGCGGTTCGTCCGGGAATTATCGCCGTTGACCCCAATGTAATTCCGCTGGGTTCTAAAGTCCGGATCGAGTTTGCCGATGGTCATAGCGTGGAGGCAACAGCTGAAGATACCGGCGGTGCAATTAAGGGCAACCGGATCGATATTGCCTTGAATTCTGTGCCGGAAGCATATCAGTTCGGTATTCAAAATGTAAAAGTGTATATAGTAAACTAATAAAACTACCCAAGACTCGTCTTGGGTAGTTTTATTAGTTTACTATCAGATCGGTTGTTAATATTATTTAATATAGGAAAAAGAAGGAATTTTATCGGCGGCATAGAAGAAATATGCAGACTAAAAAGGAGGGAATCAGATGGCGAAAAAGATTCTGTTATTGACGGGCGATTGTGCCGAGGATTATGAGGTTAAAGTACCGCAACAGGCTCTGGCGATGCTGGGCTATACGGTAGAAGTGGCGGCTCCCAATAAAAAAGCCGGCGACACGCTGCAGCTGGTGTGCCACGACTTTATTGGTTTGGATACTTACGTGGAATTAACCGGTCACCGGATTCCGATTGATATTGCTTCCCAGGACGCCAAAGCTGCTGATTATGTCGGACTGGTGGTTCCCGGCGGCAGAGCTCCGGAATATATCCGGATGTATGATGATGCAGTGAACCTTGTACAGGAATTTTTTGCCCAGGGGAAGCCGGTAGCGGCCATTTGCCATGGTACGCAACTGTTAGCCCCGGCGAATGTTTTATCAGGCCGTACGGTGACTTCGTATCCGGCTTGCGCTGCGGAGTGCAGGCTCGCCGGCGCACAGTGGAAAGATGAACCGGTGGTAATCAGCGGCAACCTGGTGACAGCCCAGGCATGGCCTAACCATCCTGAATGGCTGAGAGCGTTTGTGGAACTGCTGGGCGCTAAAATTAGCATTTAAAGAGAAAAAATAAAGGCCCTGTCCGCATTTACAGCGGGACAGGGCCTTTATTTTTTCTTATTTTGCTATAGAATTGATTTTACGCGCCAAGCGGGACTTTTTACGAGCCGCGGCATTTTTATGGATAACGCCTTTGACGACTGCTTTGTCAATAGCGCTGCTAGCTTTGGTCAGGAGGGTTTTAGCCTCATCCGCATTGCCGGCCTCTACCGACTCAACGACTTTACGGGAAATCGTTTTCAAGGCAGATTTCACCGGAAAGTTACGGGAGCGCCGTTCAGCATCAGTTTTTACGCTGCGTTCAGATGATTTAATGTTTGGCAAGTGATTCACCTCCTTATGACTATGTTACCTAAAATATTCTAGCACGTGATATTAAAAAATGCAAGTCGGATTCTCAGCGTATCGGGAATGACAGCATTATTGGAAATACTGTCTGAATAGGAGACAAATATTTCGGTTAAGATAGTGATTAACGGAACTTTCCGATTCTATTACTGAGTGGAGGGCATGCCATGGAGCGGCAGCAGATGACACCGCGGACAGATTTGGCGCTTGAGGCCCGGGAAATGCTTACCCGGCGGGTTCGGGAGGAACTTCCCGGTGTTTTTATGGAAACGGCTAAAGAGGAAGAGGTTATGATTACCAGGGTCGAGATCACTACCGGTGAGGCAGAGAAAATGATGGGAAAGGTTCGGGGCAGATATATTACCCTTGAGGCTCAGGGACTGCGGTATAAAAATACGCCGCTGCAGGAAAAAGTAATGAACCTTCTGGCCAGGGAGCTGGGATCCCTGGCAGAGCTGTCACATAACGCAACAGTGCTGATTGTTGGTCTGGGTAACTGGAATATTACACCGGATGCTTTAGGCCCGCGGGTGGTAGAAAAAATAGTTGTCACCCGGCATTTGCAGGAAATGCTGTCCCCCGAATTAAAGGGCGGAGTTCGTTCGATCTGTGCTATAGCGCCGGGAGTACTGGGCATTACCGGTATGGAAACTGCTGAAATTGTGCACGGTATTGTGAGTACGATTCGACCGGATATGGTGATTGCCATTGACGCTTTGGCCGCTGCGTCAAGCCGCCGGGTCATCAGTACCGTTCAGCTGGCCAATACGGGCATTCATCCCGGATCCGGGGTTGGCAACAAGCGGTTTGGATTGACGGAGCAATCCCTTGGCATCCCTGTGATCGCTATCGGCGTTCCTACTGTGGTGCATGCATCGACAATTGCCATGGATACGTTGAATATACTGCAGGAACACGCTGCATTTTCCCGCTATTTTAAAAGCCTGGGGAATCTGACGGAGCAGGACCGTCAGACAATAGTCCGTCAGGTTTTGCCGGAGGCTCTTGGCGACCTCATGGTAACACCAAAGGAGGTTGACCGCTTGATTGCCGATATTGCGGATGTAGTAGCCGGCGGAATTAACCAGGCTATGCATCCCCATATTGATTATGAAAATATTCATATGTATTTGCATTAACGATTTCTGTCTGAATTGATTTTTGCTGCTGCCGTGTAATATACCGCAGTTGCCGGGCATATAGATTGTATGTAAACAAAATGCCAACTTACCCGGTTGTGTTAATTAGGAGGTATTCATGCTAAAAAGACGGCAGCGGCAGCAGCGGTATTATTACAGAAGCAAGATCGTCCCGATCAGTCTTCTGGCAGGGCTTCTATTTTGCCTGATAGTTTTGGGAATAGTGAAAGAGTCGGCAGAAGTGCTGCCGGCAGCAGCTTTCCCCCCCGTTTCCGGCCAGCGGGGGATATTGCAGCCCGAATGGTCGGAGGTATTGTCTTCCGGTATTCCGGGGCTGGTGGCCGGAAACAGAACGGTAGTGGTGCAGGAGGAATTCACGCCTCAGCATTTTCTGCGGGGTGCCATTATGCTGTTTACCGGTGTGGATATTAAAGATCTGCGCTCCTTTTTCCATTCCGAGATTCCTTTGCTGGCGGCGATTAAACCGGGTGCACCGACAGTAAGCGCCATGAGCCTGCCAAATTTCCCCAAATTCGATTCCATGAGTGTATTGTCCGGCGGTAAGCCGTTAGTGGGAATCTATCATACTCATACGGCGGAGTCTTTTATTCCGTCTTCCGGCGCCGCCCATAAACCAGGCGGTCAGCGAGGGGATATTGTTGCTGTGGGGGAAGCCATGGTACAGCAACTGGCCAAGGACGGGGTACCGGCGATACAAAGCAAAACGATTCATGATTATCCAAGTTTTATGAAAGCGTATGGCGCATCGGAAATAACGGTGAAAAATATGCTGGCCGAAAATCCTTCTCTGCAGATCATCCTTGATATTCATCGTGATGCCGGCAAACGGGAAGATGTTACAGCTTCAGTTAATGGGGTCAGTGCGGCGCGGATTCTTTTGGTAGTGGCTACAGGACAAAAGGATTTGGAGCAGCCTCATTGGAAAGAAAATCATGCTTTCGCTAAACTGATTGATGCAAAGTTAAATCAGCATTATCCAGGCTTATCCCGTGGAATCGAGCTGGTAGAATGGCGTTATAATCAGCAGCTTCATCCCCGGGCGCTGCTGCTGGAAGTCGGTTGTCAGGAAAATACAAAAGAAGAAGCACAACGGAGCATTGAAATGCTGGCTGATGTATTGGCTGAAATTATTAACGAAAGTAAGAATCAGTGATGGTTTGCTGCAAGGAGGGAAAAAGATGTTTATTCGTCCGGCATCGTCGGAATTGATAAATATTGCTCGGGGTCTTTTGGTATTATTGCTGATTATTATCGCCGGAGTAGTAGCGGCCGAGAGCCAGATAAACAGTTTGACCCAGCGCCAGGATTGTGTGCAGGTGTTAAATATGAAACGGGATTTCCCTGGCGGTTATACCGCTTATTTTTTTGGGCAGGTTTATCATATCCAGGCTGTTTATCCGGTGGCAAAAATTTTGAATCAGGACCATGACATGATCATAACAGCAGGAAATTATCAAATTGTAATACCTACAAAAATGGATCTGGATGCCGGACAAGCCAGACAGAGATTTACGCTGTGGGTTAAACCGATTACCGGTGAGGCGTTCCAATGCAAGTATAGCTTACAGCGGTATATTGCTGAGCTTTCGGCTAAAATGGCTGACTATATCCGCTAATTGAGGTAATGCTTGCAGGCGGCAGGCAGCAGATGATATAATTTTATAATAGTAGTAAATTACCAGGTGACTATGTTCTGTTTATCAGGGTAGGGTAAGGGAGAAGGTCTTGTATGAATACGAAACAGATTCGGAATTTTTCAATTATCGCCCATATTGATCATGGGAAATCAACACTAGCCGACCGATTGCTTGAATATACCGGTGCTCTTTCGGCCCGGGAGATGGAAGACCAAGTGTTAGACCAGATGGATCTGGAACGGGAACGGGGCATTACAATCAAAGCCCAGGCCGTTCGTTTGGAGTATACGGCGAAGAATGGCGAAACGTATTTGCTTAACTTAATTGATACACCCGGCCACGTTGATTTTACCTACGAGGTTTCCCGCAGTCTGGCGGCGTGTGAAGGTGCGCTGCTGGTGATTGATGCGGCCCAGGGTATTGAGGCCCAGACGCTGGCCAATGTGTATCTGGCGCTGGAGCATGATTTGGCAATTATTCCTGTTATTAATAAAATTGATTTACCCAGCGCTGACCCGGAAAAAGTAAAACAGGAGATTGAAGACGTGATCGGCCTGGATGCTTCGGAAGCCGTATTGGTCAGTGCTAAAACCGGCTTTGGCGTGGAAGAGGTTCTGGAAGCGATTATCAAGAAAATTCCGTCGCCTCAGGGCCGGGAGACGGAACCGTTAAGTGCGCTCATCTTTGATTCTTATTTTGATTCCTACAAAGGTGTTATCGCTTATGTGCGGGTGATGGACGGAAGGATAACGCCGGGGATGAAACTGAAAATGATGGCAACCGATAAAGTCTTTGAGGCGACGGAAGTAGGTATTTTCCGGCCATACCTGGCGAATGTGGACGAACTGGATGCGGGACAGGTAGGGTTTGTCGCCGGCAGTATTAAAAACGTAAAAGATACCCGGGTCGGCGATACCATTACCGATGCCGATCGGCCGGTCGCCAAGCCGCTGCCGGGTTATCGCAGAATAACGCCGATGGTATACTGCGGATTGTACCCGGTAGACAGCGCCGATTACGATAATCTCAAGGATGCGCTGGAAAAACTGCAGCTGAATGATGCTTCCCTGCTGTTCGATCCGGAAACGTCGGTCGCTTTGGGCTTCGGTTTTCGCTGCGGTTTTTTGGGGCTGCTGCATATGGACGTGGTTCAGGAACGGCTGGAGCGGGAATATCATCTTACGCTGATTACTACGGCGCCCAGCGTTATTTATAAAGTATACAAGACCGACGGGACAATGCTGGATATTGACAATCCGTCTCGTCTGCCGGTGGTGCAGGAAATTGATCATATTGATGAACCTTATGTAAAAGCTACAGTGATTGTGCCCAATGATTTTGTCGGGGTGGTCATGGAACTGTCCCAGGAAAAGCGGGGCGAGTTTAAAGATATGAAATATTTGGACACGACTCGTGTTATGCTGACGTATCATTTACCGCTAAGCGAAATTATTTATGATTATTTTGACCGGTTGAAATCTTCCACCCGGGGCTATGCCTCCCTGGATTACGCTTTGATCGGTTATCAAACGTCTCAGCTGGTGAAGCTGGATATTCTGCTGAACGGTGAACCGGTGGATGCATTGTCCATTATCGTTCACCGGGATAAAGCGTCTTACCGGGGGCGGTTATTGGCTGAAAAGTTGAAAGGCATTATTCCCCGGCAGATGTTTGAAATTCCCATACAGGCGGCTATCGGCAGTAAAGTAATTGCCCGGGAAACGGTGCGTGCCATGCGCAAGGATGTTTTGGCCAAATGTTACGGCGGCGATATTACCCGGAAACGAAAGCTGCTGGAGAAACAAAAAGCAGGCAAGAAGCGGATGAAGCAGGTCGGCAGCGTCGAGGTGCCGCAGGAAGCTTTTATGGCGATTTTGAAAATTGATTAATCAGCCAGCCGGGAGGCTATCATGAATCTGGGGTTATATATTCATATTCCTTTTTGCCGGCAGAAATGTTATTATTGCGATTTCCCGTCTTATGCCGGTTTGGAAAATGAATATGAGGCCTACACAGCCGCCTTATGCCGGGAAATATCCGGGCAAGGCGGCAGTTTCACCGGACAGGTAGTTGACTCAATCTACCTTGGCGGCGGGACGCCCACAGTGCTGGCGACAGCCCAAATAGTGAAGATAATGCAGACGGTGTATACTCATTTTACAGTTGCCGGCAATGCCGAAATCAGCATCGAAGCCAATCCGGGTACGGTCGACCGTTTGAAACTTCAGGCGTTGCGGGACAGCGGCATCAATCGGCTTAGTGTCGGTGTCCAGAGTTTTAATGATCGACTGCTCCACAGCATCGGCCGGATTCATACGGCCGAAGAGGCTGTCCGGGCGGTTGAATGGGCGAAGCAAGCCGGTTTTACCAATTTTAATATTGACTTAATGTACGGGCTGCCGGGACAATCCCTGGCAGATGCGGCTTTGAGCATAGAGCAGGCCGCCGTCCTGGGAAGCACCCATATCTCGGCTTATGGCCTGAAAGTGGAGGAGGGGACTCCTTTGGTTCGCTTATTAAAAGCGAATCGGCTAGAACTTCCGGATGAGGCGGAAGAAGAACAAATGTATGAATTGACGGTTCGTCATCTGCCGGATTTAGGCTACCAGCGTTATGAAATTTCCAATTTTTCCCGTCCGGGAGCCGAATGCCGTCATAATCTGAAATATTGGCGGTTTCAACCCTATATCGGCCTGGGAGCGGCGGCTCATTCTTTTTTTGCCGCTGAGCGCTACGCCAATGTGGCGGATGTCCGGCAATATATTGATAGTCAGGAACGGGGAGAATCTGCGGTCGGTTACCGGGAGAAGACCAGCCGGGCCGATGCTATGGCGGAATATATTTTTTTGGCTCTGCGGACGGTTCGGGGGCTGATTGTGGCAGACTTTAATCAATATTTTCAAACTGATTTTTTTGCCTGTTATCACTTGGTTGTTAAGCAGCTGCTTCGGCAGAAGCTGATTGTTCTAAGCGATAAGACGGTGCGTCTGACCGTGCGGGGCATGAAATACGGCAATGTTGCTTTTCGTGCATTTTTGCCGGATAAGGTTTGAATTGTGGCAAGGGAATACTTGACATTGGGAAGCAGGAGTGGTATTTTTTTATTAGATATTAGCACTCTATCGATGAGAGTGCTAACAATAGGAGGTGGAGTAATGCTTGATGCACGAAAACGTAAAATATTGCAGGCAATTATAAATGATTATATTTCCACCGCAGAACCTATTGGCTCTCGCACTATTGCCCGCAAATACGACCTGGGAGTCAGCCCGGCTACCATTCGCAACGAAATGGCGGATCTTGAATTATTAGGCTATATTGAACAATTGCATACTTCTTCCGGTCGTATTCCGTCGGCGAAGGGCTATCGGTTTTATGTTGATTCTCTGGTGTCGCCGGAACCGATAACGGAAAATGAGATTACGTTAATTAATCATTGGTATGCGGCCAAGGTTCGGCGAATTGAAGAGGTTTTTCAGGCTACGGCCAAAATCTTATCCCGGATGACTCATAATATTTCCCTGGTTTTGGCGCCCCAGTTTTCCCAATGTGTTTTTAAATATTTGCAGTTTTTACCCCTTGATGAACGGCGGGCTATTTTAATTGTTGTAACCGATACCGGCTTTGTGGAAAACAAAATTATCGATTTGCCGGAGGAAACTTCTTTTGAGGATTTACAGCGAATTGCCGCCGGGATTAACAGCCGTTTATCCGGGCTGCCGTTCGACCGGATTAAGTCTTCGATTCTGCGTGAAATCAGGGATGATATTATTGGGGATACTCATCTGTTTGACGCGGCAGTTGAAATCCTGCAGCAAGCCTTGTCGGTTGAGAAGAACAAGCGGGTGTATTTAGGCGGTACGACCCAGATGCTAAGCCAGCCGGAGTTTCGTGACGTGGATAAAGTAAAGGATTTGCTGGCAATGCTGGAACAAGAAAGATTGTTATGCGATATTCTGCATATGCAGGAGCGGGATGGAGTTGTTGTAACCATCGGTCAGGAAAATAAATATAGTGGTATTCAGGACTGCAGTATGGTTCAGGCAACGTATCGTATTGACGGACAGGTGGTGGGCACCGTGGCGGTTTTGGGACCGACGCGGATGGAGTATGGCAAGATAATGGCGATTCTTGAATTTATGCATAGCCATTTAGGGGATGTTTTACGCAAATACAAGATGTAAAGAGTTTTTTATATCCAGGATACGGGAGGCAAAACAAATGAATCTGAAGCAGGCCGGCAGCGGTTCGGAAGTGGATGAACGGTTAGCGGCACTTTTAACCAATGCCAATGCGGTTCGGGCTATTACGGCGGCTGTTGAGGGAACAATCGGCCCCAAAGGCCTTGACACGATGCTGGTGGATCGTTTTGGCGAAGTGATTATCACGAATGATGGCGTGACGATTTTAGATAAAATGGATGTGAATCATCCTGCCGCCAAGATGCTGATCAATATTGCCAAGGCCCAGCAGGCCGAGGTTGGCGACGGCACGACGACGGCTACGATTATGGCCGGCGGTTTGGTGGCGGAAGGAGTCAGCCAGGTGCTGCGGGGAGTGCCAGTGGCCAGGGTCATTGAAGGAATTAAATACGGCATTTCCCGGGCCAAAGCGGAAGTAAAGGCCCGGGGACGGCAGATTACGGATATGCATGATCCGGTTTTACGGCATATTGCGATGATTGCCGGACGGGAATACGAAGATATTGCCGATTTGGTAGTGGAAGCAGCCCGTTTAATCGGGGTGGAAAAGTTAAATGAAAATAATTTTAAGCTGTCGGATATTATAACGGCAGAGGAAGGCGCAGGGAACGAAGTCTTCATGGGCGTCATTGTGGATAAGGAACGAATGAGCCAGGAGATGCCCTTGGCGCTCACCGGAGTAAAGCTGCTATTGATTGATGATGCCCTGGAGCCGGAAGAAATGGAAGACGAGGCTCTTGGCACGGAAACCGGTTTTAAGCGCTATGTTGAGCTGCAGGATGAATTTAAGGCCAATGTACATAAAATTGTGGACTTGGGCGTAAATGTTGTGCTGACAGACCGGGGAGTGAACGATGCCGCTGAAGAGATTCTGACCGATGGGGGAGTTATGGTCATCCAGCGGGTGGCGGCAAAAGATCTCCGCCGGGCAGCCGAGCATACGGGGGCCCGGATGATTAAGCGTACCGGCCTTAAGAAGAATATCGCCGATATTGAGAAATATCTCGGCCAGGCTGAGAAAGTTTACGAAGATGAAAAACTGGAACAGGTTCGAATCCTTGGCGGCAAAGGGAAGCCAATGGCTACTATCTTAGTCGGAGCAGCTACGGAAGAAGTAGTGGGCGAGCGGGAGCGGATCACTAAGGATGCGGCTTCCAGCGTGCAGGCGGCCGTGAAGGGCGGTTATCTGCCAGGCGGCGGCTCCATAGAAATTGCCGTCGCCCGGGAAGTTGGCAAATCCCGGGAGAATCTCAAGGGAATGGCGGCTTACGGCCTTGATTGCGTCACAAGTGCGTTAAAGCGTCCTTTGTCGCAAATTGTGGAGAATGCCGGTTATAATCCCCTGGAAAAAGTAGAAGAGGTCGTGGATGCCCAGCTTGCCAGGGATGTCGATTGTCTGGGCATTGACTGTGATACAGGCGAAGTAGCCGATATGCTGGCACGGGGAATTGTGGATCCGGTTCCGGTGAAGCTTCATGCCATCAAAGCGGCGGGTGAAGTAGCAGTGGCGATTCTCCGTATCGATACGATCATTAAGAAGAAAGAAGAAGGCACGGCGGAACCGAGTAAGACTGCCGGCGGCAGTGATGCCGGATTGCCCGACTTTTAGGCTAATAGCGAGTATAGTTTAATGGGGTGATGTGCATGGTAGAAAAAAAGGAGCAACTTGATCAGGAGCAAGACGAAGCAATGCTGCCGCAAACTGCCGAACCACCGGCAGAGCAGCAAGCGGATCCAGAGCAGGAACAACAGGAAAAGGGAAACCCGGAAGTTTGTTCTAATTATGCTGAAATTGAAAAAATGCGGGCTGCCATTGAAGAAAAAAATCGGCTGCTGGCCGAGCAGGCGGAACGCTATAAGCGGTTGCAAGCCGATTATGACAATTTTCGGCGGCGTACCCGGCAGGAAAAGGAAGAACTGTCGGCCATTGTGGCTCAGGGGATTATCCGGGAACTGCTGCCGGTTGTTGATAATTTTGAACGGGCTCTCGCTAGTGCCGCGACCCAGGATGCCGCCGGATTGCTGTCCGGCGTGGAGATGATTTATCGTCAGTTTGCCGCGGCCCTGGGGAAAAACGGCTTGACCGCCATTGAGGCGGTAGGAAAAATATTTGACCCGCAGCAGCACGAGGCTGTAATGCGAGTCGAAGACGATTCTCAACCGGAAGGTACGATTCTTGAGGAATTGCAGAAAGGGTATTTTGTGCAAGGCAAAGTCGTTCGACCGAGCATGGTGAAAGTTGCCGGCAAGTAATATTAACGGCAGAAACCTATTTTTAAGGGAGGAATAAAAAATGGCAAAAGTAATTGGGATAGACCTTGGTACTACGAATTCGGTAGTGGCGGTAATGGAGGGCGGTGAACCTGTTGTTATTGCCAATACGGAAGGAAGCCGTTTGACGCCTTCGGTAGTTGGATTTTCCAAGACCGGGGAGCGTCTGGTCGGTCAGCTGGCGAAACGCCAGGCCGTTTCGAATCCGGATGGCACTATCAGCTCAATAAAGCGGTATATGGGGACTGATCATAAGGTACACATTAACGATAAAGAGTATAATCCCCAGCAAATTTCCGCAATGATTTTGCAAAAACTGAAAGCAGATGCCGAAGCCTATCTTGGCGGATCCGTCAGCCAGGCGGTTATTACGGTTCCGGCTTATTTTAGCGACAGTCAGCGTCAGGCAACGAAGGATGCAGGCACCATTGCCGGCCTGGAAGTTCTGCGGATTATCAATGAACCGACTGCGGCGGCCCTGGCTTACGGGCTGGATAAAGGCGAAGATCACACGATTCTGGTATTTGACCTTGGCGGCGGTACCTTTGATGTTTCCATTCTGGAATTAGGCGACGGAGTGTTTGAAGTAAAAGCAACCAACGGCAACAACCGCTTAGGCGGCGATGATTTTGACGAACGGGTTATGAACTGGCTGATTGCCGAATTTAAAAAAGAAAATGGCATTGATTTGTCCGGCGACCGCATGGCGGTACAACGGTTGCGGGAAGCGGCAGAGAAGGCTAAAATCGAGCTGTCCGGCGTTTTGACGACCAACATTAATTTACCCTTCATCACTGCCGATCAATCCGGCCCGAAGCATTTGGATATTAATCTCAGCCGGGCGAAATTCGATGAGTTGACGGCTGATCTGGTGGAAGCAACCATGGGACCGACCCGTCAGGCCATGAGTGATGCAGGATTGTCACCGAAGGATATTCAAAAAGTCATCCTGGTCGGTGGTTCGACCCGTATTCCGGCCGTACAGGAAGCAATCAAGAAATTTTTGGGGAAAGAGCCTCACCGGGGAGTCAATCCGGATGAATGCGTTGCCGTAGGCGCCGCTATTCAGGCCGGTGTTCTTGTGGGTGAAGTCAAAGATGTATTGCTGCTGGATGTGACTCCGCTGTCGTTGGGCATTGAAACACTTGGCGGCGTCTGCACCAAAATTATTGAGCGCAATACCACTATTCCGACTTCCAAGAGCCAAACATTTTCGACTGCCGCCGATAACCAGCCTTCTGTGGATATTCACGTTTTGCAGGGCGAGCGGGAAATGGCTTCTTATAATAAAACGTTGGGCCGATTTGAACTTTCCGGTATTCCGCCGGCACCCCGTGGTGTGCCTCGTATTGAAGTTACCTTTGATATCGATGCCAATGGTATTGTTCATGTGTCGGCCAAAGATTTGGGGACAGGAAAGGAACAGAAAATTACCATTACTGCTTCCGGCGCTATGAGCAAAGAGGATATTGACCGCATGGTGAAGGAAGCCGAAGCTCATGCCGCGGAAGATAAGCAGCATAAAGACGAAGTGGAGGTCCGCAATAATGCCGATTCCTTAGTGTACCAGGCTGAAAAAACCATTAAGGATGTAGGCGATAAAGCCGATAAAGCTTTGATCGAAAAAGTACAGCAGGCTGCTGATAAATTAAAGGAAACGCTGAAAGGCAGCGATATTGCTAAAATCAAAGCGGACACGGAAGAACTGACAAAAACTTTATATGAATTAACTTCCGCGGTTTACAAAACAACGGAGCAGCAAGGTGGTGCTCCCGGGGCTCAGCCTGGATTTGACGCCGGTGCCGGCAGTCAGCAGGAAAGTCAAAGTAACGGAAAAGGCGAAAAAGTCGTTGATGCCGAATATAAAGTAGTGGATGACGACAAAAAATAATTTGACGCAATAAAGTAACCGCCAATGCCGCAGGAAGTCTCCGGCTCTTGTAGAGAGCCGGAGAGCCTGCGTCTGTAGGTTATAGGGCGGGTTAGTGAAAATTATTAGTTTGGGATGGTGAAAAGTGAGTAAGCGCGACTATTATGAAGTGTTAGGCGTAGCCAAAACGGCGTCTGATGAGGAAGTAAAAAAAGCGTTTCGTAAGATGGCGCGGAAATACCATCCTGACGTCAACCGCGATGATCCAAAAGCAGCCGAGGAAAAATTTAAAGAAGTGAACGAGGCGTATGAAGTATTATCCAATGCGGAGCGCCGGGCACAGTATGACCAATTCGGCCATGCGGCTTTTGACGGCACCGGCGGCGGGCAGAGCGGCTTCGGCGGTTTTAGTTCCGCTGGCGGCGGGATTAATGATATTTTCGATATGTTTTTTGGCGGTCAGACGGGATTTGGCTTCGGCGGCGGACGTCAGGCAGGACCGGAAAAGGGCTCTGACCTGCGGTTTGATATGGAGATTTCTTTTAACGAAGCCGCTTTCGGGGTAGAAACAGAAATACAGCTTCCCCGAACGGAAGACTGCAGCGTTTGCCATGGATCGGGGGCTGCAGCGGGAACTCATCCGGAGACTTGCCCCCAGTGTAAGGGAACCGGCCAGGTTCAGGTCATGCAAAATACTCCCTTTGGCCGCATGGTGAACGTGAAGACATGTGATCGCTGTCAGGGCACCGGTCATATTGTTCGTACTCCCTGTAAGGAATGCCATGGTCAGGGCAAAGTCCGCGTCAAGCGGAAAATTAAAATTAAAATCCCGCCGGGCGTGGATAACGGCTCCCGGCTGCGGGTGGCCCATGAAGGGGAAGCCGGCATGCGGGGCGGTCCGCCGGGGGATTTGTATGTTTATATTTTTGTAAAACCGCATAAACTGTTTACCCGTGAAGGCAGCGATGTAATTTGTGAAGTCCCGATCAGTTTTGTCCAGGCTGCCCTTGGTGATGAAATTGAAGTGCCCACGTTAGACGGCAAAGTGAAATTGCGGATACCGGAAGGCACACAATCAGCCACTACTTTCCGGCTGCGGGACAAAGGCATTCCTCACTTGCGGGGTAATGGCCGGGGAGATCAGCATGTTCGGATCAAGGTTTTAACGCCGCAGAAATTAAATGAAAAGCAGCGGGAAATTTTGCAGGAATTTGCCAAGGCCACCGGGGATAATATTAGCCCGGAAGAGAAAACTTTTTTCAAAAAAGTGAAGGATGCCTTTGGTGTGTAACTAACTTCCCGGCAGCGGGGCGGCAACAAGAAAAGTAAGGGGCGATTGGTATGAAGTGGGCCGAGATTAGTATTCAGACGACGCATGAGGCTACCGAAGCAGTAGCAAATATTTTTCACGAATTGGGTTCCAGCGGGGTTGTGATCGAAGACCCCGAACTCATTAACGCATACCGCAGATCCGGAGCGTGGGATTATTGTGACATACCGGAGGAAACCGATACCGAAACCGTCATTGTCAAGGCCTACTTACCAGTTGACGAACATCTGAAGGAAAAGCTGCATGTTTTTGAAACGGCAGTGGATGAACTTGTTACGCATAATTTAGATAAGGGGAATGGTTCGATTCAGTGCCAGGAGATCAAAGAAGAAGACTGGGCTTCCTCCTGGAAAGAATATTTCCATCCGGTCAGAATTGGTGAAAAAATTGTAATCAAACCTTCCTGGGAGGAATATCAGCCCCTGACAAAGGATATCGTTATTGAGCTGGATCCGGGCATGGCTTTTGGGACAGGGACCCATCATACTACGGCAATGTGCAGCCGCTGCCTGGAGGAAGGAATGAAACCGGGCGATATTGTGTTTGATGTCGGTACAGGGTCAGGCATCTTGTCGATTGCTGCCGCTAAACTGGGCGCGGCTGGCGTACAGGCTGTTGATCTGGATTCGGTGGCCGTTCGCGTGGCAAGGGAGAATGTAGCTTTAAATCACGTGGAGCCAGTGGTTCGTGTGGTTCAGGGAGATTTGCTGACCGGGGTAACCGGTAAGGCGAACATTATTATCGCCAATATTATCGCCGACATTATTATTAAGCTGCTGCCGGATATTCCCGATCATTTGCAGGATGACGGCTTGTTTATTGCCAGCGGCATTATCAGCGAGCGTTTGAGCGATGTCACTGCGGCAATACTTGAGTGCGGTTTAGTGGTCGATAAAGTTGTGGAAGAGGACGGCTGGGTAGCCATAATGATTCGCAAAGGAGGCGCTTGAGCTTTGCGGCATTTCTTTATTGATATGCCCCTTCAAGCGGAAGTGGCGATTACCGGGGCGGATGTCCGACATATTCGAACGGTACTGCGGCTCCAGGCCGGTGATATTATTATCGTCACCGATCCGGACGGACAAACCGGTGCGGCAAAAATCACTCAGCTTTTAGCCGACAGGGTCACCTTGGCCTTGCAGGAGCTATTGCCGGAGGATAAAGAAGCGCCGATCAGGGTATTTTTGGCTCAGGGACTGCCGAAAAACGATAAGATGGATTATATCGTGCAAAAAACGGTTGAATTGGGAATTGCCGGGATTTATCCTTTGCTCGCCGATCATAGTGTGGTTCAGTATAGCGAGTCAAAAGGGCAGGCACGGGTAGAGCGTTGGCGGAAGATTGCGGCGGAAGCGGCGAAGCAGTGCGGACGCAGTATGGTTCCAGCTGTGAATCCGATTCAAAGACTGCCGGAAATTCTCAATCACCATGCTGCTGACAGCACGGTGATTATGCTATATGAGGGAGAGTGCCCTTTAGGCCTAAAAGAAGTTCTCGTTAGGCGGCCAGATGAAAAGTATGTCCTGCTGGTAGGACCGGAAGGCGGCTTCAGCCGGGCAGAGGTTATGTCTGCCCGGGAGCATGACGTGCAGATTGCATCAATGGGTCCGCGCATATTACGTACGGAAACTGCAGCGGTGGCAGCAGTCGCTGCGGTTATGTATGAACAGGGCGATTTGGGAGGCGGTTGAGATGCCACGGGTTGCCTTTGCTACGTTAGGGTGTAAAGTCAATCAGTTTGAATCCGATGTCATAGAAGGACTGTTTAAGGCCCGGGGCTATGAAACGACAGCCTTTGACCAACCGGCGGACATCTATGTGATCAATACCTGTTCGGTGACTCATTTGGGGGAACGTAAATCCCGGCAGTTTATCCGCCGGGCAGCCCGCTTGAATCCGGAGGCTGTCATTGTTGTTACCGGCTGCTACGCTCAGGTGTCACCGGAGCAGGTTCGTTCGATTAAAGGGGTAAACGTCATTGTAGGAACCCAGGATAGGCAGCGCATTGTGGAACTGGCGGAAGCGGCGGCCCGTTCCCGGCGCCCAGTCTATGCCGTTGCTGATATTATGACTGCGGCTGTTTTTGAAGATATTCCTTTGCTGGATGTTCCGGGACGTACGCGGGCTTTTTTAAAAATTCAGGAGGGATGCACGAATTACTGTTCCTATTGTATTATTCCCTACGCCAGAGGACCTTTGCGATCCCGTTCCCTGGCCAGTGTTGCCGGGGAAACTCAAAAACTGGTCGAAGCAGGCTTTCAGGAAATTGTACTTACCGGAATTCATTTAGGGGCTTATGGAAGAGATCTATCGGAAGAACTGACTTTAGAGGATGCGGTAAAAACAGTGCTGCAGACTCCCGGCTTAACTCGCCTGCGGCTGGGTTCTCTGGAATCCGTTGAGGTATCCGATGAACTCATTGCCATCATGCAGCAAAATTCAAAGCTTTGCCATCATCTGCACTTGCCGCTGCAGGCCGGGGAAGATTCCATTCTAAAACGGATGAATCGCCATTATACAACGGCTGATTACAGGAAACTGCTCCAGCGTATTTACAGCCGCGTACCGGATATTGGGATTTCTACGGATATCATTGTGGGCTTTCCCGGGGAGACGTCGGCGATGTTTGATCAAGCACTGGAGTTTGTTCGCAGTATGAATTTTTCCCGGATGCATGTTTTTCCCTATTCCCGCCGCAGTGGTACGCCAGCCGCCGAATATCCGGATCAGGTGCCGGAAGCGGAAAAGAAGCAACGGGTACACGCCATGCAGGAACTGGCGGACCGAAAAGCAAAAGAGTTTTTGGCGCGCTTTGTCGGCCGGGAACTGCCGGTGCTGTTTGAAGCCGAGAAAGACGGAAACATTGAAGGGCTGACCGGACATTACATCCGGGTGTACAGCCAGGGGGAAAATTCATTACTGGGGACCATGCGGCAAGTAAAGCTGGAGAAATTGTATCGTGACGGCGTGCAGGGAGTCTTAGTAAACTAATTTTATTTTATCACCATAGATTTGCAGCAGGATATCGGATAAGCAGGCAGAATATTTCAATTTATAACCGTATATTACTACACTCAAGGAGTAGAGGAGGTGCTGTATGCAAGAAGAATGTATTTTTTGTAAGATTGCGGCAAAAGAAATTCCCGTGCAGCCGGTATATGAGGATGACAGCATGATTGTATTCCCCGATATTAACCCTGCTGCGCCTGTTCATGTGCTGGTGATTCCCAAAAAGCATATTGCCAACCTTCTGGAAATTACACCTGAGGATACGTCACTTATTTCTCACATCATGACTACAATCCCCAAGGTCGCAACCCAGTTAGGCTTAGCTGAGAAAGGCTTTCGGTTAATAGTAAATACCAAAGATGACGGAGGACAAACTGTTCATCACCTCCACTGGCATTTGCTGGGCGGTCGGTTCATGGCGTGGCCGCCAGGCTGACATTGACAATCAATGGGTAATTCGGTTATAATATTTAGGTGTATGTGAGAGAATACACTTCCCGTAACGGTCTAAGTGGAGGGGAGGGAGACAGATGTCCGAAGTTAAGGTAGGCAAAAATGAAACAATTGATAGTGCACTCCGTAGATTTAAACGTACTTGCCAAAAGGCCGGTACTCTTGCAGAAGTAAGAAAGCGTGAGCATTATGAAAAGCCCAGTGTAAAGCGGAAGAAAAAATCCGAAGCGGCACGTAAACGTAAGTTTAATTAGTTTCGGAGGTATAGGTAAATGTCTTTAAAAGAACAATTGACAGCAGACATGAAGCAGGCCATGAAGGAGCGGGAAGCGGGGAAATTGCGACTTTCCGTCATTCGGATGGTACGTGCCAATATAAAGTATGCTGAGATCGACAAAAAGAAAGAACTGTCGGAAGATGAGGTTCTTGCTGTATTGGCAAAAGAAGTAAAATCCCGCCGGGACGCAATGGAAGAGTTCAAAAAGGGCAACCGCATGGATTTAGTGGAAACTCTGGAACAGGAAATTGCTGTTCTGGCCCATTATCTTCCCGCCCAATTAACCGAAGCCGAAGTTCGCGTTTTAGTATCCGAGGCGGTTTCTACCACGAAAGCCGCCGGTCCGAAGGAAATGGGTAAGGTAATGGCAGTGCTCATGCCAAAAGTCAAAGGACGTGCCGATGGCAAGCTGGTGAACACCATTGTGCGCGAAATGTTAAATCAATAAGCAATCCGGTACCTGATTGGAACAGACAGGTACCGGATTTATTTTTCAGCCGGCTGTTTGTTAACAGGAATGCCGGGAGCAGGCATAGAATATAATATAGCGTAATTTTTTCGGGTATTGGGAATATTATGGGACAGAACAAGCCGCATGGCAAAAGGTGTGAATTTTATGGGCTATCGAATTGCCGTACTACTTATAATCAGCTGCTTGTTATTAATTTCTCCCGGTTATTGTGCCGGTGGCTCACCGGAACCAGCGCCCGTTATTGTTGTGAATATTAAGGGGGAAATTGACAGCAGCCAGGCGGCGCTGATCTACCGGGCGGTGAAGGATGCGCAGAGCCGCAAGGCGCAGGCAATTGTGGTCGAAATTGATACTTTTGGCGGTTTGGTGGATTCGGCGGTTAAAATTCGCGATTTGATCAGCGAATCACCCGTGAAAACAATTTGCTATGTGAAGAACCGGGCTTGGTCGGCCGGGGCCTTGATTGCTATTTCTCACCAGCATATTGCCATGGCGCCGGGCGGCAGCATCGGTGCGGCTGAACCGATTCCTACGACTGAAAAGACAGTTGCCGCACTCAAAGCGGAATTTGCCGCTACGGCGAATAAAAACAGGCGGAATGCCAAAGTTGCCGAAGCCATGGTGGATAAATCCCTGGGGTATCCCGGCTATGCGGAACCGGGTCAGATTTTAGCCTTGACCGACTATCAGGCAGTGCAGCTGGGCTATGCCGATTTGATTGCCGCCAATCGGCAGGAGCTTCTTGCCCATTACGGACTGGAAGCAAGCAGTGTAATCGAATATTCTTCCGCCTGGCAGGATAAAATGGCTGGCTGGCTGTCAGATCCGACGATGAAAGCAGTGCTGCTGACGGTTATTTTTTTGGCGGTACTGGTAGAAATCAAAACCGCCGGTATGGGAGTTGCCGCGTTGATCGGTTTATTGGCCGCCTTTGTGTTTTACGCCGGCCAATGGCTGACCGGACTGGCCGGCTGGCTGGAACTGACGCTTTTTATCGGCGGTATCCTATTACTGGTCATTGAACTCCATACTCCCGGCGCGGGAATTTTTGGCGCTGCCGGCGCGGGATGCATTTTATTCAGCTTATACCAGACTTTGGGGGGAGATGCTGCTGCCCTTACTATTTTGGCTGTCAGTATGCTGGTGGCTGTCATTATTTTTCTATTTATTGTCAGTCGGCTGCCATCGAACCGACTATGGGCAAAAGTGGTTTTACAGGACGCGGAAAACAGTCAGTCCGGCTTTAGCAGCAGTCAGGATTACAGCCGCTTTTTGGAACGGGAAGGCGTTACTCAATCGCTGCTGCGTCCGGCCGGTATCGTCGTAATTGACGGGACTCAGCTTGATGTTGTATCGGAAGGTCAATATATTAAAGCAGGCGTAAAAGTAAAGGTGGTGAGCGTAAGCGGCAGCCGGATTGTAGTGCGGCCTGTGAAAGAGTAGTGAATATAAGGAGGCGGTTTGTTTGTCAGCATTACTGGGACCTGTATTGATGTTATTGCTGATTCTGGTTGGTATTAGTGTGTTTCTCCATTTTGTTCCCCTTGGGCTCTGGATTTCCGCCATTGCGGCCGGAGTTCGTGTGGGGATTCTTACCTTAGTTGGAATGCGGCTGCGGCGCGTGCCGCCGGCTCAGATTGTATTGCCGTTGATTAAAGCGAATAAAGCGGGATTGGATGTTAACGTGAATCAGCTGGAAGCGCACTATTTAGCCGGAGGCGACGTCGATAAGGTGATTGACGCCCTCATTGCGGCCCATAGAGCCGAAATACCATTGCCCTTTACCCGGTCGGCGGCTATTGATCTGGCAGGCCGTAATGTTTTGGAAGCCGTTCAAATGAGCGTAAATCCCAAAGTCATTGAAACTCCGGTAGTTTCCGCAGTTGCCCATAACGGAATTGAATTAAAAATCAAGGCCCGGGTAACGGTAAGGGCCAATATTGACCGTTTGGTAGGCGGTGCCGGTGAGGCTACGATCATTGCCCGGGTAGGCGAAGGCATTGTAACTACAGTCGGCAGTTCCAATGATCATAAAGATGTCTTAGCCAATCCTGACCATATTTCCCGTACTGTTTTATCCAAAGGACTGGATGCGGGAACCGCTTTTGAAATTTTGTCTATTGATATTGCCGACGTAGATGTGGGGCGCAATATCGGGGCTGAACTGCTAACCGATCAGGCTGAGGCGGACAAGCGGATTGCTCAGGCCAAAGCCGAGGAACGGCGGGCAATGGCAGTGGCCCAAGAGCAGGAGATGCGGGCCTATACCCAGGAAATGCAGGCTAAGGTAGTCGAAGCCCAGGCGGAAGTGCCGCATGCTCTGTCGGTAGCTTTAAAGGAAGGCCGTATGGGAGTCATGGATTATTATAATATGAATAATGTCCTGGCCGATACACAAATGCGGGAAACGATTGGCAAAGCCGGACCGGCAGCGGGAAATAAACCGGAAGAAACGAAAAAATAGGTGATGCTATGGAATTACTGATAATAGTAGTGCTGCTGGCAGTTTTGTATTTGGTTCCGGAATTGCTGCGGCGCAGAAAAAGTCCGGCGGAATACAAGTACCCGGATATTCCCGCCAAGACACCGCCTAAAGCGAAAGTTCATAAGAAGCAGCCGGCAGAATCTTTTTCCGCAGAACAGGACGCTTATCAGCAGGCGGTGGTACCGGCGGCGCATATCAGTCAGGATATTGCTGTGCCAATGGAGATCAGCAAGCCGACCCTGCTTCGGGAGCCATCCGCTTGGCAGGGAAAACTGGACCGGAATGCGGTGCTAAACGGTGTAATTTTTTCTGAGATTTTACAGCCGCCGCGAGCTTATCGTCCGGTTGTCATGGCAAGAACTTCGAAATACACGAACAGGGGAAAATAAACCCTGTTTTTTTTTTTTTGCCTTTGCACACAATAAAACAATAAATTGAAGGCGATGAAGGGGGGCAAACCGATGTCGCAATATAAAGGACGGTTGACCTACGCGAAAGGCACCTCTGTGGAATTTGTTGTTGCTCCTAATCAGGATGTTGATTTTGGCGATATTCTGGTAGTGGAAGGCCATAACGAAGATCGTTTTTATATTCGGGCCTATGATTTTAAAGTCAAATCCCGCTGGTCGGGCATCAATGGCGTCGGTTATTTAATGAGCAAGCTGGATGAAAATGGTCAAGTCGAAAACCAGGAAGAACTTGATTTCTATTTAGGCGGCAACCATACAGTAAAAATCGGTATGGCGGAGCAGCTTTGCTATGCCGATGGTCAAGGCAAGTTGTATAATCCGAAAACGTGTCCTGATTTTTTTTGTGAAGTGCGGGATTTGGACGCTGCTGACAGCGCGCTGTTAGCGGAGATGAAGGGGGATTTGGAAATCGGCTTTTTGAAAACCGGCCGCGGCGTGCTGGAATTGCCGGTAGGAATCTACGGATCCAAGGCCATTACCGAGCATATCGGCGTTTTTGGCACTACCGGCTCCGGTAAAAGCAACCTGGTTAAAGTCCTCGCCAGTTCGGTGATTGATAATGGCGACTATGGCTTGCTGATTTTTGATGTCCATAATGAATATTTCAAGGATTTGTCATCTCATCCCCGGGCAGCGGAAAAATTACACGTATACAATACGAATCCTCAGAATGAAAATGTCTGTAAACTGTCGGTGAATTTTGCTGAAGTCGATCCGGAAGACATAACTGCCTGTGCAACCTTTACCGAGCCGCAGCTGGACGCTATTTATAAAATGGCATCAGTCTGGCAGGAGAATTGGCTGAATTATGTCCTGCGATACGACACGGCGGATATTATTGATGAACTGGCCGGCTGTACCGGACAGAAATTTCATTCCCGCACAATCGGTAAAATTAAAAGTGTTTGCTGGAATTTGGAGCAGGAATTAAATCTGAAAGAGGAGCAGGAAGCGACTATCAGCAACATGATGCAAGAAGTAGAACAGGGGAAAGTTGTATTGATCGAACTGAAAAATATTTCACCAGTGGGGGAACAGGCATTATCCACGCTACTCTCGAAGAAATTATTGCAGCATTATGCGGCTAAGACAGATGAGGAGCGAAATCAGGTGAAACCGGTCTTACTTGTTTTGGAAGAAGCCCATCGGTTCCTTGGGAAAAAAGAGCACAGCAGTAATAATGTGTTTGCCCGGCTGGTAAGCGAGGCCCGTAAATTTAATCTGGGGATGTGTGTAGTGGATCAGCAGCCGCGGCTGCTGGCCGATAAAGTGTTGTCCCAGCTGAATACTCTGTTTATTCTCGGCCTGGCTTCCAAGGCCGACCGATCAAAACTGGAAGCGATGTGCCGCAAAGATATTCTGCAGCAGCGAAATGAAATTAAAAACTTAGAATGCGGGGAAATGATTGTGGCGACAAATTACATGCGATTTGCCGCTCCGGTAAAGGTTCATAAATTTGAAGACTTTTTGCAAAGAAGATATGGTGAGTTGAATCCCGTTATGTAACAATTGGCTATGAGCTATGAGCTATGAGCTATGAGCTATGAGCTATGAGCTATTGCCAGCAGTAAGCATTACCCAAGGCACCGTCACGCTGTTTGACGGCCGCCTATGTGCACTTACTCCGGGGCTTCTCTATAGGCAAACTTTGGCCGTGAGCCATCCATGAGCAAAGTACCAAGTCCTTTGTGCCATGTGCTACGCTCCCTCCAGCACCGCTGACGCGGTTTTTCTTTTGTACTAAACCCTTTCTTACCGCATACATTTATATATGGAGGGAGGGAGTGTCGTGGCGAGTCGAAAAAAAGGAAGTTTACAGACTTTGGCCGGATTATTGGAAATCCCCCGGGACATTGTATTTGATCTGCCAAGAATCACTATGCTGGGAAATCAGCAGCTATTAGTTGAAAATCACAAAGGGATTATTGAGTACACTCCGTCACTGGTGCGCATTAAGCTCAGTCAAGGTGAATTGAAAATTCTGGGCGCGGATTTTATGATTGGCAATTTGCAAACCGAACAAATCCTGATTGAAGGTGCAGTGAGGCATGTAGAATATGATGCATAATGTAGTGAATTATGCCTGGGGAACAGTTACGATATTGGTGCGGGGTGATTTTCCGGAACGATTTATCAATCTTTGTATTGCCGAGCATATATTATTATGGGAAATCAGCAAACAGGAAGAATTATTTTATGTAACAATGCGGCTGGCCGATTTTTTTCGCATCCGTCCCTTAGCGCGAAAAAGCCGGACTCATATTGAGGTAGTTGGATTTTCCGGGCTGCCGTTTATGATCAAACGTCTGAAACGACGAAAAATGCTGGTTATCGGCGGGATTATCTGGCTGCTGCTGCTCAATATCATTACTTCCTACATTTGGTTTGTTAACGTAACCGGCGTAAACCAACTTTCTTCCGACCGAATTATGGAATTGGCCTGTCAAAACGGCTTAAAGCCCGGAATTCTCAAGGAAAAGGTAAATGCCAAACAAATTGAAACTGAAATTCTGCTCAATGTGCCGGAGGTTGCCTGGGTGGGGGTGAGTTTTACCGGAACGCGGGCCGTTATTGAGATCGTTGAAAAAACCATGCCGCAGCAATCCGGCAAAGAACCGGCTGATATTATTGCCGCCAAAGATGGGATTCTTACCGAACTTATTGTTTTATCCGGCCAAGCTGCTAAAAAAATAGGAGATACGGTTAAAAAAGGGGATATTGTCATCAAAGGAATCGTTACGCCGCAAGCGGGAATGGACAGTATCCCCGGGCAGCCGCTCATGCTGCAAGCAATGCCTCAAATGACAAAAGCCCAAGGTATTGTAAAAGCCCGGGTTTGGTATGAAAGCTATGGCGAAGCCGCAGTGGAAAAAATTATTTACCGGCGTACCGGTGCGAGGGAAATTGCCGTTTCTTTAAAAATTGGTTCAACCGAACTGCCGTTGAAACAGGTTTCCCGCCAACCCTATAATCTGTTTGAAACCGAGGTTATCCATAAAAGCCTTCCGGGTTGGAGGAATAACTGGCTGCCTGTCGAATCAACTATAGATATCTATCATGAACTGGATGCCTCTAGTTTGGCGATATCGCCGGAACAAGCCCGGGATGAAGCCCGGGCTAGGGCACTCAATGTGGTACAAAGCCTGATTCCTGAAGCGGCACATATTCTATCAAGGAATAGTGAAGTGCTGCCATCATCAGAGCCAAACTTGATTCGTGTGAAAGTGAGTATAGAAACGATAGAAGATATTGGCTATAGTGTCCCGATAGCCCAATAATAGCGGCGAAATGCGAGGAGGATTATATTTTTGCAGTTGAATCAGAACGAGATGGAAAAACAGTGTGAAACTCGGATCCGTTTTAACGATAATCAGGAAGCAGTGGCAATTTTAGGACGTAACGATGAGCATTTACGAATGATTCGTGAACAGTTTTCCAGCCGGATTATCACCCGGGGCGATGAAGTCGTGATTATCGGTGAAGATGGGCATGAAGTAGAAAAATTGGCACGGCTATTTACTGAATTGCTGTTTTTATATCGGGAAGGAAATGCTGTCACAGACCATGAAGTGCGTTATAGTATCCGTTTGCTGCAAGAGGAACGGCTGGAGCATCTGCATCAGATGTTTGCCGACACTGTACTGGTTACGGCCAAGGGACGCCATATTAAGCCTAAAACTCTGGGACAGCGGGTTTATCTGGAAGCGATCCGGCACAATTATATTACCTTTGGAATAGGACCGGCAGGAACAGGGAAAACTTATCTTGCTGTTGCTATGGCAGTATTTTCCTTAAAAAATAAGGAAGTGGAACGGATCATCCTTACCCGGCCGGCAGTGGAGGCTGGTGAAAAGCTGGGCTTCCTGCCGGGCGATTTGCAGGACAAAGTAGATCCCTATCTTCGTCCCTTGTATGATGCCTTATATGATATTCTGGGCGGAGATACCTATCAAAAATATATGACGAAAAATATTATTGAGGTGGCGCCGCTTGCTTATATGAGGGGACGTACTTTAGATGACTCTTTTATTATTCTTGATGAAGCGCAGAACACTACAACCCAGCAGATGAAGATGTTTTTAACCAGACTTGGGTTTGGTTCAAAAATGGTTGTGACCGGCGATATCACTCAGATTGATTTACCTCATGGCAGCCTTTCCGGCTTGAAGCAGGCCCAGGCGATTTTTTCCGGTATTCCGGGAATTCAATGCATAACGTTGAGTGAACAGGATGTGATCCGGCATGAAATTGTCGGCCGGATTATCAAGGCCTATCAATTATATGAGCAGCAAAAATAATGTTGGGTGGAGTGAGTATGAATGATCCCGCTTTATAGCCGATTGCGAGAATTATTCGTGCAGCCGGATAGTGTGTATGCAAAACCGGTTGCACGCCGCATTGTGCTGGGGTTAGCATTTTTCTTTTTATTTATGGTGATTTTGTCGGCTGATTTTATTCCTGACCAAGTTTCTTATCAGGAAGGACAGGTAAGCGATCGGGATATTATTGCTCCCCGGACAGTTTCTTATGTGGACGCGGCCAGAACGAAAAAACTGGAAGAAGAAGTTCTTGCCAGTGTGGCTAGTGTTTATGATCTGGATATAGAGGTTTTAACCAAGGCAGAAGAAAGTGTAACGGCGATTTTTCATGGTTCCCGGCTGGCCGTTACAGACAGCAGCCTGACAAACTCTGAGCAAAGAATGGACAAAATACAACGGAGCCTGACAGTTGCATTACCAAGCACCGCCGTCGCCGGTCTGGCCGATTTGAACGAGGCAGGGTTAACCAGAGCCGAAGGGCAGACCCGCAGTATACTGCGCAAGTATTTCCAGCGCGGCATCCGGGATGACGATCTGGATATTACCAGGAAGCAAGTGGTCATTGAGACGGAAGAATTAAATCTGGATAAAAATGAGGAGGCTGCGGTGGCGGGAATCACCCAGTCTTTATTAAGCCCGAATTTTATTTTAAATGTACGGGAGACAGATAAACGGAAGCAGGCGGCTTTGGCCAGTATCGATCCGGTGAGAGAGACAATCAAACAGGGGCAGATTGTAGTTCGCCGGGGCGACGTGGTTAGCAATGAACAAATCCATGCTATGGAGGAACTGGGGCTGCATAGAGGACAGATCAACGAACTGCGGATTTTTGGCCTGACGGTTTTCGTGCTGACGGTTATGGGCATTGCCTTAGGTTATTTATACAAATTTGCCTATCCGGTGTATCAGAATGATTTGCACGTGGTTCTGATGGGGCTTATTATTCTGATGACGCTGTTGATGGCCAAGGTCGCGCATTATTATTCGGATTTTGCCGCCCCTATTGCCGCCGGGGCGCTGCTGAGCGCTATTTTAATTGATACACGGGTTGGCCTATTGGTCAGCGTAGTGCTGGCGCTGCTGTTTGGTATAGTAGTGGAACATGACTTGCGGCCGGTAATTGTCGCTTTGATTGGCAGCATGGCTGGTGTTTATAATGTTTCGCGCCTGAATCATGGTCACAGTTTAACCAAAACCGGTTTTTGGATTGCAGCCGTAAATTTTATTGTTATTGCTTCGGCGGGCTTTGTGGAACAAATCAGCAGCCCGCAGATTTTGACCCAGGGACTGATGGGCCTCATCAGCGGGGTCGGTTCGGCGGTCATTACTATCGGCTTACTGCCCTATTTGGAACATACCTTCAATATAACGACGCCAATTAAATTATTGGAGTTAGCGCAGCCCAACCATCCGTTGCTGCAGCGCTTGCTGCTGGACGCACCGGGGACGTATCACCATAGCGTTTTGGTGGGCAATCTGGCTGAAACGGCAGCCGGTTTAATTGGCGCCGATCCGATCACCGTTAGGGTGGGTGCGTATTACCATGATATCGGGAAAATCAAACGGCCGTATTTTTTTATTGAAAACCAGGTAGGAACGGACAACCCCCATGACAAGATAGCGCCGTCATTGAGTACGCTGATTGTTACTTCCCATATCAAGGATGGACTGGATTTGTGCCGTGATTATCATCTACCGTCGGTGATCATGGATATTGTACAGCAGCATCACGGCACGATGCTGGTTTCTTATTTTTATAAGCGGGCTACTGAAATTGAACACAGTGAATGTATTATTGAAGCCGATTTTCGTTATGAAGGCCCGCGGCCGCAGACGAAAGAAGCTGCTTTGATTTTGCTGGCCGATGCTTGCGAGGCGGCGGTCCGATCCATTGCCAAGCCGAATGTCAACCGGATCGAGGCTATGGTTCGCAAATTGATTCGGGAACGGCTCAATGACGGGCAATTTGACGAATGCAATCTGACATTGAAGGATTTGAATATTATCGGCGATGTTTATATCCGGGTTTTATCCGGTATGTTTCATACCCGGATCGAATATCCGGAAGCGTTAACTGAACTGGAAAGGAGAAAGCCGAAAAATGGAAATAGTAATAAGCAGCTCCCAGGAAAAGATGACGGTAACGCCACAAATGGAACAAATCGTGACGACAGTGTTAAATGAGGCGGCTGAGGCGTATGGCATTGAGGCGGATACTGAAGTGAGCGTTGTTTTAGTGGATGATGCTGCGATTCGTGAGTTAAATCGCACTTACCGGGGAAAAGACTGCGCTACCGATGTTTTGTCTTTTGCCCTCAATGAAGGGGACGAACCGGAGGTGATCGACGGGCCGGGTGAAACTTTATTAGGGGATATTGTTATTTCTCTGCCGACGGCGGCGCGGCAGGCGGCAGAATACAATCACAGTTTGGAACGGGAACTGGCTTTTTTAACGGTGCATGGCATGCTGCATTTATTGGGCTATGATCATCTGAAGGAGGCCGATCGTCAGGAAATGCGCGGTGAAGAAGAACATATTTTAGGGCTGTTAGGCATAACAAGGAAGTAGCATGAAAAGGGAAAAAAGTATGTTGCGATCCTTTTACCATGCGGCTGCCGGCATTCTTTATTGTTTTCAGACGGAGCGGAATATGAAAATTCATGGTGTGGCAGCGGCAGTCGTCGCCGGATTGGCCTGGCGGCTGGAATTGGAAGGCCGGGATATGTTGATTTTGCTGTTAACGGTGACAGCTGTCCTGGTGGCGGAAATGTTTAATACGGCCATTGAGCGAGTGGTGGATCTGGTTTCACCGGAGTTTCATCCTTTGGCGAAGATCGCCAAAGATGTGGCGGCAGGTGCGGTTTTGGTGACTGCTGCCGCCTCGCTGCTTGTTGGTTATGTTCTGCTGCTGCCCAGACTGTTAGGGTAAGGGAGGGAATGCCCGATGGAGGAGCTTGTGAATGCTGCCAGGCAGGCAAGGGGAAAAGCCTACGCCCCCTATTCCGGGTTTAAAGTGGGTGCTGCCGTGCTAACGGCAAGCGGCCGGATTTATAGTGGCTGCAATATTGAAAATGCATCTTATGGTTTGACGATTTGTGCGGAACGAACGGCTATTTTCAAAGCGGTTTCCGAGGGGGAGGACAAGCTGCTGGCCTTGGCAGTAGTAGGCGATACACCGGGGCCAACGTCGCCTTGCGGTGCCTGCCTCCAGGTAATGGCCGAATTTGGTATAGCAACGGTTATCATGAGCAATCTAAAAGGGAAGCCGCTGATTGTGAGTTTAACAGAACTGTTGCCGTATTCATTTGGCGAAAGCGACTTAGCAGGAGGTGTTGAAGGTTGAAAAAACCGGAAGAATATAAGTCCGGATTTGTAGCGGTTATCGGTCGGCCGAATGTGGGGAAGTCCACCTTAGTCAACAGTCTGATTGGACAGAAGGTGGTCATTATGTCCGATAAACCGCAGACGACTCGCAATAAGATATTGTGTGTGTTGTCGCTGGCAGATGCCCAAATTTTGTTTATCGATACGCCGGGAATTCATAAACCCAAGCACAAACTTGGCGAATATATGGTTCAGACAGCAGAAAAAACATTGCGCGAAGTGGATGTAATTTTATTTGTTGTTGATGCCACGGAGTCTTTGGGCAGCGGCGAACGCTATATTTTGGAACGGCTGGCGGAGGTGAAAACTCCGGTGCTGCTGGCGGTAAATAAAATAGACAAAATATCGAAGCAGCAGTTATTACCGATCATTCAAAAATATACGTCCCAGTATGATTTTGCGGCGGTGCTGCCGATATCCGCCTTGGAAAAGACCAATTTGCCTGACTTAGTTGGCGAAATAAAAAAATATTTGGAACCGGGTCCTCAGTATTATCCGGAGGATATGGTCACCGATCAACCGGAACGCATGGTAATTGCCGAAATGATCCGGGAAAAAGTTTTGCTGGCTACTCGCGACGAGATTCCCCATGCCGTTGCGGTCGATATTGAAGAAATTACTACCAGGCATAATGCTGATTTATATATCAGAGCGGTTATTTATGTGGAAAGAGAATCGCAAAAGGGAATTGTTATCGGCGCCGGCGGGCGGCTGCTGAAAGAGATAGGCCGGCTGGCGAGAATAGATGTTGAAAACTTGCTGGGCTCTAAAGTATTTTTGGATTTGTGGGTTAAAGTCAAGAAAGACTGGCGCAACCGGGAAGGAATACTGCGAAGCTTTGGCTTTGAATAACCGAATAGGGTAAAGATATCAGGATATCTGTTGTGGCTGTCGCTTGCCGACAGCTCTTTATATTTTTTCCGGGAGTTAATAGGCCGGGACTTGGTCTTATTTTATTGACCACGGTGCTTACAAATGGTATCATTTGTAAAGAGGGGTGAATTATGCGGTGGATATCTAACAAATTTTTAAATGGTCTGATTGTCATTGTTCCAATCGCGATTACGGCGTATGTAATTATACAGATTTTTTCCTTTGCGGAAATGATTCTGGGAAGGTATTTGCCGATTCACTTTCCCGGCGTCGGTTTATTGACAGTGTTTCTGCTTATTGTAATGGTAGGCTGGTTATCTTCCTATTGGCTGATGAAGCGGCTGCTGGATTTTGGCGAGCGGATACTGGAGTCGATACCGGTAGTTAAATTTATTTATAAAAGTGTGAAGCAGCTTTCAACAGCGGTATTTGAGTCCCAGCAATTATTAAAGCAGCCGGTTTTAGTACCCTATCCCCATCCGGGGGTGAAAGCATTGGGATTTCTGATGCCGGATTTATCATCGCCGCTGGCGGCCGAACTGACGGAAGAACATGTTTGTGTATTTATACCTATGAGCCTTAATATGACGGCAGGCGTTAATATTATTGTTCCGAAACGGGATATAATATTTTTAGACGTAACCAGTGAGAGTGCTTTGCAATATGTCATTACCGCCGGAGCGATTATGCCTCAGGAACACAATCATAATGCGCCGAAAATGAAATAAATGCGGCTAAATCTATCTTGGGGGATTGCCGTTTTGTACTAGCCTTCGAGGGAGAGATGCGTTATCGATTCGCCTATCTATATAGGTCTTAAGCTGTTAGGAGCATTTGTACTCGTTTTGATCAATGCTTTTTTTGTAATGGCGGAGTTTTCATTAGTTAAAATCCGCCGGACCCGGTTGGAAGAATTGGTTCAGCAGGGAAACCAGAGAGCGGCTTTGGCGTTGAAAGTCGTATCTTCTTTTGACACCTACCTTGGTGCAACTCAGCTGGGTGTTACCGTGGCTTCCCTTGTTCTGGGCTGGCTGGGGGAGCCGGCGATTTCCGCTCTTTTGGAGCCGGTTTTGCTGCAATATGTGCCCGGATCCGGATGGCTGATTACAACGATTAGTATTACTATTGGCTTTATTATTGTTACTTTTTTGCATATTGTACTGGGGGAACTGGTGCCGAAATCCGTGGCGATTCAGCGAGTGGAGAGTATTGCGCTGCGGACGGTGCTGCCGCTTTATATTTTTCATAAGATCGGCTATCCGATCATTGTTCTGTTTAATCATGCTTCCCATGCTATTTTAGGCCTGATTGGCTTAAAAGCTGCCAATGAAGGAGATCTGGCTCATTCGGAGGAAGAACTGCGGATGATAGTCAGCGCCAGTCAGCGCGGCGGCGTATTGGACCAAATGGAAAGCGAACTGCTGGATAATGTATTTGATTTTGCCGACCGGCTGGCACGGGAAGTGATGGTGCCTCGTCAGGATATGATCTGCCTGTTTACCGAGGATTCCTTTGAGGAAAATATGCGGGTGGTCAGAGAATCGCATCACACCCGGTTTCCCTTGTGCTTAGATGATAAAGATCATGTTATCGGCATGATCCATCTTCGCGACTTAATGGATTTTGGGTTAGACGATAAAGCCGCCGCAAAAGATTTAAAATCTGTCATGCGGGAAATTCTGGTTGTACCGGAAGGCATGTCGGTAGCGAAATTGCTGCAGGTCATGCGCCGTAAGCGCATTCATTTGGCTGTGGTGGCGGATGAATACGGCGGTACGGCCGGATTAGTTGCCCTGGAGGATGTTATCGAAGAAATTGTCGGTGATATCCAGGATGAGCATGATGAAATTATGGAGACGGAAATTCAGCGTCTGCCGGATCACAGCTATGAATTTGACGGCCGGGTATTGCTGGATGAGGTCTTTGAACTGCTGCATATCGAGCTGGAAGAACATGAGGAGGATACCATCGGCGGTTATATTTTCGGACTGCTGGGCCGCCGGCCGGAAGTAGGCGATCAAGTAGCCATTGGTGATTATACTTTTGACGTGCTGAAAGTGAATGGTTTTCGTGTTGTACGGGTGAAAGCAATACCCGTCCCGGGTACGGTTGCTGACGAAGAATAAAATACGACGTGGGAAGGATGATGTCGAGTGTTGCTGCGGGATCTTATGTGGGAAATCTTCCAGAGTACCGGGCATATCGGGGCCTATTTGGCGTATCGTTCCTTTAGTGAAGCAGATGGCAGCCAAGGGAAAACATTTTCGCAGACTCACGCGGATATCACTTGAGTATATTATGGCACAATATCAAACGGAAGCAGTCTTGTTAGCGGTGCGTAATTTCGGCGAAGCGGACAGGATGGTCACTTTACTTTCCCGTGAATTCGGCAAGATCACGGCGGTCGCTTATGGATCCAGACGGCCAAGAAGCCGCTTGGCAGCGGGAATGCAGCCGTTTATGCATGTCGACTTATCGCTGCAGGCTGGCAAAAATCTGGACTCTGTAAAGCAGTATGAAGCCAGGAATTCTTTTCGACAATTACGGGAAGATTTGACATGTATGGCGTATGCTACTTTTTTGGCGGAATTAGCGGCTGAACTTTGTCCGGAACGGCAGCCGGAGCCGCAGGTCTTTGATTTGCTGCTGCAGCTGTTTCAGTTCGTTTCCCGGCGCAATCCCCGGGTAGTGGCTCTTGCCGGAGCCTGGCAGCTATTGGCTCTCGCCGGTTATTTACCGGAGTACCGGCATTGTGTGGTATGCAGCCGGAAACTTCATTTTCCGGCATATTTTGATACAACGGCTGGGGGAGGAGTCTGTTTAGAGTGCGGTCATGCCGGCCTTTTGGCTTTTCATCAGTCCTCAGCTGAATTTATTGATATTCTATTAGGCTTAAACTGGAGTAATCCCGGCCATTTTTCAGTGAGCGGCGCGACGCTGATTCAGTCGGAAAAAATACTGGCGGACTATCTGCTTTGCCAGATGGACAAGCCGCTAAAATCCATGGACTTTATTCAACAGGTGACGGCCTTTTCACCGTCAGATAAACCGGAACGGAACGAATAAAGTGCTGTACTCAGGGGGAAATTAAAATGCATAAAGGGGGCGTCAGCTTATGGAAGAAATAACGTTAGCTAAGATTGATATTTTACGGGAACGCACCGGTTTATCCTACAGGGAGGCAAAAGAAGCTCTGGAACGTAATCAGGGAGATGTCATCGAAGCTTTAATTGAGCTGGAAAGCAATAAGCAGACAAGATGGACGGAAGAATTTTCAGTCCGGTCGAATGAAGTGATTGATAAAGTAAAAGAACTATTTCATAAAGGTAATGTAAATAAGATCCGCATTAAACACGAGGGAAGGGTGCTTTTGGAGATTCCGGTGTCCGTCGGGGCGATCGGTGCTATTGCGCTGCCGCAGCTGGCAGCTCTGGGCGTAGTCCTTGCCGTATTCAAAAGCTGCACCATTGAAGTCATACGGGATGACGATGCTACCGGCGCGGAGCCGTCCGAAGAGGAGAGAGGCAAGACGGATATTCTTTAAGTGTTTGACAACCACAATGATTTTTGGTATATTTAATGGTACATTAGATTGTTATGGCAATGCGGGAAATAGTAGCTGGCGGCAGCAGCGACCTGGGGATAGTGCAAGCCCGGGAAACAGGCCGGCGAAGGCTCTCCCAAGCTGCGGAAGGAAATCCGGTGCAGGTTGCAGAGAATGCGACGGGCCGGAGAGTAAACTTCGCTATATAATATAAGGTGGGTCGATTTTGGCCAATCAGGGTGGAACCGCGGGAATAAGTCTCTCGTCCCTGTAACATTATGTTACCGGGAAGAGAGGCTTTTTATTTTTTATAAATGAACTCAAGGAGGCGAAACGTGTATGACTTTTCAGGAAATTATCCTTTCTTTACAAAATTTTTGGGCGGCACAGCATTGTATTCTTCAACAGCCCTATGATGTGGAAAAAGGGGCAGGAACGATGAACCCGGCTACTTTTTTACGGGCTTTAGGTCCGGAGCCGTGGAATGTGGCCTATGTCGAACCATCCCGCCGTCCTGCGGACGGACGCTATGGCGATAATCCCAACCGGTTGTTTCAGCACCACCAGTTTCAGGTAATTATGAAGCCGTCGCCGGCTAATATTCAGGAGCTTTATCTCGCCAGCTTAGCCCAGTTGGGGATTGAGCCGGATAAACATGATATCCGGTTTGTGGAAGACAACTGGGAATCGCCCACATTAGGCGCCTGGGGGCTGGGCTGGGAAGTTTGGCTGGACGGAATGGAGATTACGCAATTTACTTATTTTCAGCAGGTAGGAAGTATCGATGTAAAACCAGTGGCAGTAGAAATTACCTATGGCCTGGAACGTTTGGCTATGTATATTCAAGGAAAAGAAAATGTGTTTGATCTTGAATGGGTTGCCAACATTACTTATGGCGATATTTTTCACCGCAACGAGGTGGAACAATCTTTTTACAATTTTGAGATTGCGGACACAGCTATGTTGTTTCAATTATTTGATATGTATGAACGGGAAGCGATACGCGTTATTGAGCTGGGCTACGTTCTGCCGGCCTATGATTATGTATTGAAGTGTTCCCATACCTTTAACTTGCTGGATGCCCGGGGGGCAATCAGCGTCAGTGAGCGGACCGCTTTTATCGGCAGAGTCAGGAATATGGCCCGGCTATGCGCCCAGGGGTATCTGGAACAGCGGGAAAAATTAGGCTATCCGCTGCTTAAAGGAGGTAACTAACATGCCGCAAGATCTGTTATTGGAAATCGGTACGGAAGAAATCCCGGCAAGATTTATGCCGGGAATATTGGTGCAATTGCGCTCTCTGGCAGCGGAGAAGCTGGAGGAAGGGCGGATTCAATATGAGGCGGTTCAGACTGTGGGGACGCCTCGCCGCATGACTTTGATTGTCCGGGAAGTTGCCGGGCAGCAAGCCGATAAAAAAAGTGAAAATAAAGGACCTTCCGTCAAAATCGCTTTTGATGATAAAGGCGCTCCGACCAAAGCGGCTCATGGGTTTGCCAGGGGGCAGGGGCTGGACGTCAGTCATTTAGTCGAAAAAGACGGATACGTTTATGCTATGGTTCACGAAGCCGGACGGGCAGTGGCAGAATTGCTGCCGGATCTGCTTCAGGATATCATTCATAGTTTAAGTTTTCCGAAAAATATGCGCTGGGGAAGTTTGGATATGCGGTTTGTCCGGCCGATCCGCTGGCTGTTGTGTCTGTATGGCCGCGATATTGTGCCGTTTACCGTTGCCGGGGTGCATACGGGGAATACGACCCGTGGTCATCGCTTTCTCAGTAAGGGTGAGATTGTGGTGCAATCTGCCGATGATTATTTTACCAAGCTGGCGGAAGGCCATGTGATGGTTGATCCGGAGATTCGCCGCAGGGTTATTCGGGAACAGGTGGAAAAGATAGCGATCGGGCAAGGCGGAACGGCGGCGATTGACGAGGATTTATTGGAGGAAATTGTTTATTTAGTGGAATATCCGACTGCTTTATGCGGCCGGTTTGAAGAGAAGTACCTAAAGCTGCCGCCGGAAGCCGTGATAACGCCGATGCGGGAACATCAGCGCTATTTTCCGGTTGTGTCGAAGGCAGGAAAACTGCTGCCTTATTTTATTACTGTACGCAACGGCGGCGCCGACTATATCGACATTGTGCGGCATGGTAATGAACGGGTGCTGCGGGCCCGGCTGGCCGACGCCCAGTTTTTCTTTGAAGAGGATCAGAAAGTTCCCTTAGCTCAGCGGGTGGAGAAATTGAAAACAATCGTGTTTCAGGAAGGATTGGGTACGTTATACGATAAAACCAGCCGCATAGAGAAACTGGCGGACAGAATTGCTGAAATCACCGGTGCCGACAGCAGCTTGCGCGGTATAGTCGCCCGTGGGGCTAAATTGTCCAAGACTGATTTGGTGACGGGAATGGTTTGTGAATTTACGGAACTGCAAGGAGTTATGGGACGGGAATATGCCCTTTTGAACGGGGAAGAGAGTGCAGTCGCCCAAGCCATTTTCGAACATTATTTACCTCGGTTTGCCGGCGACGTGCTGCCGGCGTCGCCGGCAGGCAGGGCGATCAGCATTGCCGATAAAATTGATAATATTGTGGCTACTTTCAGCCGCGGCTTAATTCCCAGCGGCTCTCAGGACCCCTATGCTTTGCGTCGTCAGGCCCTGGGAATTGTAAATATTTTAATTGACGCAAACTATCATATTTCATTAAGTGAAGTAATAAAATATGCTATGGAGCTGCTTGACATCCGTGAGGCAAAACAGCAGGCCGGATTACTTGAAGAAATTCAGGGATTTTTCCGCCTGCGGCTCAAAAATGTTTTAGCGGACGAAGCCGTGCGCTATGATATGGTTGATGCGGTGATGGCGGTTGGCACCGACGATCTGTATGACAGCTGGCTGCGGGCGAAAGCAATGAAGGCCGAGGGCAGTACGCCTGTCATGGAAAAAACGGTGCAGGCTTTTAACCGGGCGGGGAATCTGGCGAAAAATGCTGCTG
Source organism: Veillonellales bacterium (assembly GCA_039680175.1). Lineage (NCBI taxonomy): Bacteria > Bacillati > Bacillota > Negativicutes > Veillonellales > Veillonellales bacterium. Next base: position 56,409 of record JBDKTO010000069.1, read on the forward strand.
CTGACAGCACCGTCGACAGCTCATTATTTACTGACGAGGCGGAACACGTTTTGTATAATGCACTTACCGCCGCCCGTCAATCCATTGACGACAAGACAAGAGAAAAGGATTATGCCGGCGTTTTTCCTGTCTTAGCCGGGTTAAACGCTCCGATTAATGCTTTTTTTGCAGCGGTGATGGTTATGGATAAGGACGAAGCGATTCGCCGCAATCGGCTGGCGCTGTTAAAAGCAATTGTCGGCCTGACAGGGAAACTGGCGGATTTAAGCAAAATAGTTTAGTAAATATGCAATAAAAAACCTGTACGTTACGTACAGGTTTTTTATATTCTTTTCAATCCGTTAAAGGAATTAAAAAATTTTTAGCGTATCCTTTAGTTAAACGTATTTGCTGCAACATTGTAACTTGCGCTGTCTGCCGTCCAAGTCGTATTGCCCTGTGCGACACAAACATTGCCGTTAAAGTCGGCTATTTTCGTGTCCCAGTTGAAATTCACCTTGTCGGCAGTGATTTTTATTCCGTCGCGGGAAAAGGAAACGCCGCCGTTGATTTGAGCCAAATGATTAGGAAAGTAGACGTAAACACTGTCGCCGGAAAAGTATATGTCATCCTGAGTGAAGGTAATTCCGCCTGAGCCCCAGATTTCAACCATGTTGGTTTTGGCCTCGCCGGCGGTAACGGTTCGTCCTTTGTGTTCAATATGCACATTGCCGCTTAAAACCTGAAGGCCGGTATTGACATCGAAATACTGCCTATCGGCCGTAATGGAAGGCATAGCGGCAAAGGTGATGTTTGTTAGCAGGAATACGATCAGCAGGCAAAGTAAAGGTATTTTTCGTTTCATAAGAAAAGGATCCTTTCTTTTTTTATTTCTATTATAGCAGGTTTTACCGCGGTTTGAGTAGGGAAAAAATGGAGTTCCTTGTATAGTCACAATAGAAACGGGAGGGCTGTGTCATGAATGTTCGGGAACGCGTTGAAGCTCAGGAGTATAAAATATTGTCGCCTTTTGCCAGAAAAAGCCGGGAAGCCGTGCGGTCTCAGGGAGAAACGGCATGCGATTTTCGTACTGCATTTCAGCGTGACCGTGACCGGATTATTCACAGCAAAGCTTTCCGGCGCTTAAAGCATAAAACGCAGGTGTATATATCACCGGGTGATCATTACCGTATGCGAATGACGCATAGCCTGGAAGTGGCGCAGATTTCCCGGACCATTGCCCGGGGACTGATGCTGAATGAGGATTTAACCGAGGCAATTGCCTTAGGTCACGATGTCGGCCATACACCTTTCGGCCATGCCGGGGAGTATGCATTGCGTGACATTATCGGCCACTACAATCATAACGAACAAAGTTTGCGTGTGGTAGAATATCTGGAACGAGATGGACAGGGGTTAAATTTAACATTGGAAGTAAAAGATGGGATTGTGAACCATACCGGCGGCAGTAAACCCTTTACACTGGAAGGCAGTATTGTACGAAATGGGGACCGCATTGCCTATTTGTGCCACGATTACGATGATGGGATTCGGGCGGGAATGATCAAGCCGGGAGAGCTGCCGCCGAATGTGGCAGATACGCTGGGGACGAAACCGTCGAATATGATTACGGTGATGGTTTCCGATATGATTCAGTCGTCGGAAGGTTTGAATGAAATCAAAATGTCGCCGGATGTCAAGGCCGCCATGGATCACTTCCGGGAATTTATGTTTTCCCGAATCTATCATTCCCCTGTGCTGGAGCCGGACCGGAAAAAGGCTCAGCATGTTATTCATAAACTGTTTGAGTATTTTATGGAGAATCCGGCTGATTTGCCCGTGGAATTTATGAATCGGGAGAAGGAGTGGGGGCTGCAGACGACGGTTACCGACTATATTGCCGGATTAACCGATATGTACGCGATTCATTTGTTTGAGCAGCTGTTTATTCCGGCGAGGTGGATTAAACAGTAAGATATGTGCTTTAGCAAAATTAATGAGTTTTGTCAAGAGGTATAAGAGGAATTTTAAGTTTTATCTTGAATAAAAATAAAGTGGGGAAAAGATTATCTAAAATTATACGGCGCTGTTTAGCAGGATTATGTTGAAATGTATCGAATTAAGTCAAACCTGAACTGATATATAAATTATGCTTTTGAGTTGTTTTACGCTGCAGCGGGAAGCACCGGGGAAAACTGCAGAGCAGGAAAATATAAGAAAACCGCGAAATCATGAAATATAGGGTAGCAATGTATATATCGCGTTCATTTGAATTATAATGTAATGAACAATACCCCATATAGGTGTGCGTGTGTTGTGTAAGGGTGAGGGTATGAAAGATGCTGCTTTTGATGATTTTATTGATAGATTGCGTTCCGACAGTGATATCGTCCGGGTAATTTCGGACTATGTACCTTTAAAAAAGAAGGGTAAGAATTACTGGGGCTGCTGTCCTTTTCATCAGGAGAAAACGCCGTCTTTTTCGGTAACGCCGGATAAAGGATTCTTCTATTGTTTTGGTTGCCAAACCGGCGGTAATGTATTTAACTTTCTTATGAAAATTGAAAATATTGATTTTTTGGCCGCAGTCAAACTGCTGGCTGAAAAAATGAATATTCCCTTACCGGAAAAGGAGAAAACAGCACAAGAGCGGGAGCGGGAAAAGGAAGCAGCCAGATTATACCGGGTCAATGAACTGGCGCGCGACTTTTTTCATTCCTGTCTGGTAAAAACCGGCTATGGTAAAGCTGCCCGGGCATACTTATTATCACGCGGCATTTCCGGGGAGACTGTGAATACCTTTAAACTTGGATTCGCCCCGGCTGCCTGGGATAAACTGACGCTTGCCCTTCGGGAGCGCGGCCAGGAGGAAGGGTTGTTGCTGAAAGCCGGTTTGGCTGTAGAACGATCCGGCGGGGATGGTGTTTATGATCGCTTCCGTAACCGGGTTATGTTTCCGATTAATGATGCCAGAGGAAGAGTGGTTGGCTTCGGCGGCAGGGTGCTGGATGACGGGCAGCCGAAATATTTAAACTCGCCGGAAACCGCAGTTTTCAATAAACGTCATATTTTGTATGGATTTGATCTTGCTTATCCATCAATTCGCAAACAGGGGCAGGCAGTTGTGGTAGAGGGCTACATGGATGCGATTAGCGCTCATGCCGCCGGGATAGACAATGTAGTGGCTTCTTTGGGGACTGCTTTTACTCCCGATCAGGCCAGATGTATTCAGCGTCATGCTGCCGAAATCGTTTTTGCTTACGATAGTGATGCTGCCGGGCAGAATGCTACGCTGCGGGCACTGACAATCGTGCGAAAGCAGGGAATTTCCGTCCGTGTCGTTTCTATACCGGGAGATAAGGATCCGGACGAGTTTATTCGCAACAATGGGGCAGATGCATTTCGCGCTTTACTTGCCAGTGCGGATGCCTTGCTGGATTACCAAGTGAAGCAAGCGTTTCGCAATATTGATTATTCCGGGCTTGAAGGGAAAGTAGCAGTAGTGGGCAAAGTCGTTCCAGCCTTGGCGGAGGCGGATAACGCCGTAGAAGTGGACGCTCATATTGCTCATATAGCGCAGACATTGGCAATTGATGAGAGCGCCATACGTAGCGAGGTTCATAAATTTTTACTAGCGGCTAAAAAGGATAAAAATGTAAATGTAGGGAAGAATATTACGAAACTGGCGTTGTCCAGCCAACCGGCTGCTGCTGCTGATCAGGCGGAGCGAACGATTATCCGGATGATGTGCGAGGATAATACACTGATTCCCTATATACAGGCACAAATTCCTTTGGAAGAAATCCGCAGTGCTGAGCGCCGGGGCATAATGAAAGCTATTTTTAATGTGTATACTATAGGAAAAAATATTCAGGATACTGCCTGGGCGATTTCTTTAAGTGAAGCAGCCAATAATGAATTATCGCATATTATGTTGATCGATATACAGTGTAATCATGATGTTGTAAATCTGATCGAGGATTGTATTCGGGCTGTTCATTTGGCTAATATGAAAGTGCTGTATGAAGAGCATCGTTTAAAAGCGGATGAATTAGAACGTATGGGGGATAGTGGCTATCTGCAGGAATTAGCGGAAAGTCAGCGAATTAAACATGAAATTAGCAAATTACATTATGAATAAGCCAAAATTGTGTAGTATTGTTTCCGCCAGGGAGGAGGGGAGTAAATGACTGAGAAAAAAGGCATATCAAATGCGCATGTTGCTGAATTGCTGCATAAAGGGGAAAAACGTGGTGGCGTACTGACGTATGGTGAAATCATGGACACTCTCCAAGGCGAAGATTTATCTCCGGATGAAATTGATGATATGTATGAAATTTTTACCAACAAGGGGATTGAAATTGTTGATGAGATTCCCGAAGCGGAAACACTAGACGACCACGATGTGTCAGAAATGGAAGAAGCCGCTCCGGAAGAAGCGGACGTAGATTTGACGATTCCGGAAGGCATTAGTATTGATGATCCGGTGCGGATGTATTTAAAAGAAATCGGCCGGGTGCCCCTGTTGACGGCAGATGAGGAAATTCAGCTGGCCAAGCGTATGGAACAGGGTGATGAAGAAGCTAAACGGCGTCTGGCAGAGGCTAATTTGCGTTTGGTAGTGAGTATTGCAAAACGGTATGTTGGTCGTGGCATGTTGTTTCTGGATCTTATTCAGGAAGGCAACCTGGGATTGATTAAGGCAGTGGAAAAATTTGATTATAGTAAGGGATATAAATTTAGTACTTACGCTACTTGGTGGATTCGTCAGGCAATTACCCGGGCGATTGCCGATCAAGCCCGGACTATCCGGATACCTGTGCATATGGTGGAAACGATTAACAAGCTGATTCGGGTTTCCCGGCAGTTGTTGCAGGAATTGGGGCGGGAGCCGTTGCCGGAAGAGATTGCCGAGGAAATGGAAGTGACGGTGGAACGGGTGCGGGAAATCATGAAGATTGCCCAGGAGCCGGTATCCCTGGAAACGCCGATTGGCGAAGAAGAGGATTCTCATCTTGGTGATTTTATTGAGGATCAGGATGCGCCGGCACCGGCCGAAGCTGCATCGTTTATGCTGCTAAAGGAACAGCTGGAAGAAGTTTTGGAAACACTGACGCCGCGGGAAGAAAAAGTATTACGGCTGCGGTTCGGTTTGGATGATGGCCGGGCACGTACTTTGGAAGAAGTAGGTCAGCATTTCGGTGTTACCCGTGAACGGATTCGGCAAATTGAGGCCAAGGCGCTGAGAAAGCTGCGCCATCCCAGCCGCAGTAAAAAGCTCAAAGACTTTTTAGAATAAAATTAAAAATATCTTGACGGGAAGTTAACATTGTTCTATAATATGTTTTGTTAGTGACGTTCCTCGATAGCTCAGTTGGTAGAGCAATCGGCTGTTAACCGATCGGTCGTAGGTTCGAGTCCTACTCGAGGAGCCATTTATAGTTTTCAGCAGCAGGCTTTCTTCGGAAAACCTGTTTTATACTCTCTAGGGCCTATAGCTCAGCGGTAGAGCAGCCGGCTCATAACCGGCTGGTCCCTGGTTCGATCCCAGGTGGGCCCACCACATTACGAAAGATGATGTTATGGCCCGTTGGTCAAGCGGTTAAGACACCGCCCTTTCACGGCGGTATCGCGGGTTCGATTCCCGCACGGGTCACCATATTTAGAATAAAATGCAAAGCATATGCTTTGCATTTTTTGCGTTTTTAGTATACTATACATATCATAGTCATAGGAACTTGTTAGAGGTGATACATTGCGACTCCGAGAGCGTTTGAATGCAATCGCTGCCTTGGTGCCTAAGGGAGCCCGGCTGGCGGATATCGGTACAGATCATGCTTATCTGCCGATTACTCTGATCCAAAAACAGCAGATTTCCTGGGCAATAGCCGGCGAGGTTCATGCGGGACCTTACCAATCCGCTAAGGAAACGATTGAACGTCTGGGATTACAAGAAAAAATTATGCTGCGATTGGGCGACGGGCTATCGGTCGTCACTCCCGGTGAAGTGGATACGGCAGTTATCGCCGGTATGGGGGGGACAACTATCGTAGCTATACTGTCCGGTCAGTTATCGGTTGCTCGATCCCTGAATCGCCTTATTCTGCAGCCGATGATTGGGGCAGCAGCCGTACGTCGCTGGCTGTTAGCGAACGGTTGGTGTATTTGTGAAGAGTCCCTGGTTGTGGAAGAGTCGAGACTTTATGAAATGATTGCCGCAGAACCGGGAACTTCTCCGGTTATTGAGCCGATTTTGTATGAAGTCGGGCCGATTTTGTGGCAAAAACGGCCGCCTTTATTGGCTGCGCATATTGAACAGCTGATTTCCCGGACTAACCGGATTTTGCAGGCTATGTCTGCCGGCGGCAATGCCAAAAATTCACCGCGCTATTACGAATTGGTTGCAAAAGTTCAACAGTTGGAGGCTAAACAAGCATGTCTGTAAAGTGTCAGGTTGTAATGGATGCGCTGGAAAAACTGGCGCCTAGACATTTGGCGGAAAGCTGGGATAACGTTGGACTGCTGCTGGGCAGTCCGTCCCAGGATGTTCATAAAATTATGACCGCTTTGGATGTTACCGAAGCTGTAGTTGATCGGGCAATAGAGGATGGTGTCGATATGCTCGTTGCTCATCATCCGCTAATTTTTAAAGCAATAACCTCCATTCGCACCGATTTACCCCTGGGACGGTTATTGGAACGATTAATCCGAGCGGGAATGGCGGTGTTTGCCGTTCATACCAATTTAGATATCGCTGCTGACGGGGTAAATGATATCTTAGCCCGGAAATTGCAGCTAAATGCGATTCAGCCTTTAACGGTCAGCATGACGGAGAAACTGGTTAAATTTGTGGTATATGTTCCTTTTACTCACAGCGAAGCGGTTCGAACCGCCATGAGTCAGGCGGGGGCAGGACATATTGGAAATTACAGTCACTGTGCTTTTCAGTCGGAAGGAACCGGGACTTTTCTGCCGCTTACCGGGACAAATCCTTTTATTGGGAAACAAGGAACACTGGAACGTGTTCCAGAAATCCGTCTGGAAACGATCATGCCTGAGAAGAGCAGCAACCGGGTGATCAAAGCAGTGCTGAGGGCTCACCCCTATGAGGAAGTTGCTTATGATCTTTATCCGCTGCTCAACCGGGGAACTGGTTTTGGCTTAGGCCGGATCGGCGAACTGACAGAAACGGTGCCGCTAAATGATTTTGCTTTACGAGTGAAAACGGCGCTGGACATACCGTTTGTTCGTGTGGCGGGGCAAGAAAAGCAGAAGATTAAAAAAGTAGCTGTTTGCGGCGGAAGCGGCGCAGCACTTATTTATAAAGCAAAAATGGCCGGAGCTGATGTATTGGTTACCGGTGATGTAAAGTATCATGAGGCGCAAAATGCTCAGAATGCAGGGATTGCTGTGATGGATGCCGGGCATTTTGGTACAGAACGGCCGGTGATTTCTTTCCTGGCGCAATATCTGAATCAATGGGCTGTCCAGAATAAATGGAGCGTGGATATTTGCGGGGATTCTGTGTGCCAGGATGTTTTTAACGTGTATTAAAGACAGGAGAATGAGATCCTGTCTTTTCATTTTGTCAAAAAAAAAAGCGAGGAGTGACGGCATGCAAGATCAATTACACCTTTTGTGGGAAATACAGAAGCTGGAACAGGAGAAAAACAGCCTGCAATCTCAGGCAGACCGGCTTTCATCGGAGAAAATACGGATTTTGTGCCAGGAAATAAACAGCTTAACGGAATCTATTACAGCGAGCCGGAACCGGTTGTCGGCTATGCAGCAGGTCTATGAGAAACAGGAGAAGGAAGTCGGCTTTCTTATGGAGCAATATCATCTGATCGAGCAGCAGCTATATAGCGGCGAAATCAAGAATCCAAAAGAGTTGGAACAGTTAAAGGGCCGCTGTGACGGGGCCAAGGCGGATATTGACCAGCGGGAAGAAAAGATATTCGCCGAAATGGCTCACTGTGAGCAATTAGAGCAGCAAATCATGGATCTGCAGACACAAGTGGCCGACAAACAGCAGCAGTGTGAGCAGCGGCGTCAGGAGTTTACACAGGCTGTGGCTGTAGTGGAGAAAGGAATACAGGAAATTGATGAAAAGATCAAAAGGTTGACAGTCAAGATTAGCTTGCCGATACTGGACAAATATCGGGAATTGCACCGGAAGCTGCGATTTCCCATAGCAAAAGTGGAAAATGGCATTTGCAGCGGCTGCCATCGCAGCCTGCCGGTTACGCAAGTGTCCCGTCAGGCAGCAACTCTTATGTACTGTGACAATTGCGGACGCATTCTGCTGATAGGAGAAGCATAGCACTGCTCCCAGGATATAGCGGCGAAGGTCAGTCGTTACAGGAAGTTTTTTCTCAATAAACTTAATTAGTAAAAATTGCCGGTTTGTTTGGCTTGACGATGATGTTACTTCGTGGTATCATATTAATTCAGTCAAATAAATAAACTATGAGTAGGAAAGATGATCGCGGATGTTCATGAAACATTCGAGGAAAGTCCGGGCTCCACAGGGCAGGGTGCTGGATAACGTCCAGCGAGGGTGACCTCAGGGAAAGTGCCACAGAAATGTAGACCGCCGGTTAAGCCGGTAAGGATGGAACGGTGCGGTAAGAGCGCACCAGCAGTCAGGCGACTGACTGGCTAGGTAAACCCCACCCGGAGCAAGACCAAATAGGGAAGGGATGAAGCTGCCCGCTGAACCTTCCGGGTTGTGTCGCTAGAGCCGTCAGGCAACTGCCGGCCCAGATAGATGATCATCACCGCGTATTGCGGAACAGGACTCGGCTTATTGAATACTCGTAGTACTATTTTGACTGATAAAAGTAAAATCGGAGATACCTTTGCTATAATAAAAATAGGAGGCGTTCATATGTCAGTATTAAACATTAATGGCGTAGATGAGTTTACAGAAAAGGTAATCAAAGCGGATAAGCCTGCTTTAGTAGACTTTTGGGCTTCCTGGTGCGGTCCCTGTAAAATGACCGGCCCTGAAGTTGAGGCTGTTGCTGTGACGTATGAGGGTAAAGCCGTAGTTGCTAAAGTCAATGTAGATGAAAACCAGAAACTTGCCAGTCAATACGATGTAATGAGCATCCCCACATTGCTGATATTTAAAAATGGTCAGGAAGTCAAGCGAATTGTTGGGTTTCGGCCCCAGAAGGATATTAGTGCCGCTCTTGATAGCGCACTGTAATTTTATAAATGTGCGGCAAAGACTCCTGGAGTTGCTATCCGGGGGTCTTTTATTGCTTGATAAAATGCGGACAGTTTTATAGTTTTTATAAAAAAAGCCAAAACATAAACAGGAAAAATGAAATTTTTGTGAAATTATATTTTTAGAGTTTATCGGTTAAAAATATAAAATGAGGCGGGTACATATGGAAAAAAGAGATACCTTATGGGATGTATTCCAGAAAAAAAACCTGAGCAGGCGAAGCTTTCTTAAGACGTGTGTTGCGATTACCGGTATTTTAGGGCTAGCGCCGACCATGATTCCGGCTGTGGTGGAAGCTGCCGAAACGAAGCCTCTGCCGCCGGTGATCTGGCTCCA